>DATDRO010000187.1:0-20746 GCA_035291685.1 Nitrospirota bacterium
TATAGTGTTGGATTGTATAACGGTCCTGTCGTAAGTGGACCACATTGTATAATCCAGGTCCGCATTTAGAGTGAGTTTATCAGAGGCTTTGTACGATACTCCGAGCTGCATCAAGTCTGGCAGTGTCATGTCTGTCTTGGCCGGGTTCGAAAAGCCGTAAAAGTTAATATCTGCCGAACCGTCGATATCAACCTTAACTCTGCTTCGGTAGGAGAAGCCGACATTGAGCTTGTCCGTGGCCTTGTAAAGCATCGCGGCATTGGCGCCCCAGCCCTCACCATCGCCGCTTAACCTGGAAGTTACACCCGGGGCCAGCAATTTTTCCAATGTTGCCCTTAATTTTATATACACTATGCCTGCGGCCACCGAGAGGTCATTGTTTATCTTATATGCAATGTTAGGATTGATCTCGGTCGTAACCACCTTGGAGAATGTTGCCACAGTATAGGTCTCGCTCGTTGCAGCCCAGTCGGTCGAAAGACCGAAGGGGTTGTTTATAGCGAGACCAAATGATATTTTGTCGTTCATCTTATTCGTAACATAAAAATTAATGGGGAAGTGAATATCTCGTTTCGCCGCATCTGTTGTACCATCCGAATTTTTATGTGTTATGACGGGGGAAACTGCGACGAAACCACCGGCGATCCTCGTACCGTCGAGCTGGGTGATGCCGGCCGGATTGTACCAGACCGCCGAAGGGTCATCGGCCTGCCCCACGAACGCGCTTGACATGCCCATTGCCGCCGCGCCCTGCTCAGGCAGCCGGAAACCGGATGCAAAGCTTATTGATGAGAACAACACCATGCTCAGTGCGGCTGTTATGAATGCTGATAACCAGTTTTTCATGCCTCTTCCTCCGTAGAGCGTATTTGAAGTCCAAAAAAAACAAGAAGTGTTTCTATTATAGGTGCAAATTCCGTTCAGGTCAAGACAGAAAACAAGAACACTCAGGGTTTATAGAGCGTGCGCAGGATCGAGATGCCGCTGATCTCACCTTGTGCATTCTCGGTGTTTTTCCTTCCGGTCTCACAGGTGAGCGCTCACCGTCTGTTGCTCTCCCTCGATGTTCCATACCTTGTTGAGCGGAAGCGTGAAGGTGAAGGTGCTTCCATAGCCCGGGTCGCTGGTGGCCCAGATTGCGCCGCCGTGATATTCGATGATCTGCCGGGTGATGGCAAGGCCCAGACCCGTGCCTTCATTGTTCGTGGTAAGGACATCGCCTGACCTGCGGAATTTTTCGAAAACCAGCTTCAGATCGTTCTCGGAAATGCCGACACCGGTGTCCGATATCTCCACCATGATCTGCGGTCTCGGGCGCCGCTCATGGCGCGCGTTTATTTTTATGCTGCCTCCCTGCGGCGTGAACTTTATGGCATTGGAAAGGAGATTGGTGATCACCTGTATGAGCCTGTCCCTGTCGCCGAAGAGCAGCGGCAGGGGCGTCTCCGTGGCCTGGGTAATGAGGAGGCTCTTGTTGTCAGCGAGAGACTGGATGCCCGTCATCGAGGTGCGGATCACCTCCTCGATGGACAGCTTGGTGATATGCCAGCTCAATTTTCCCGCCTCGATCTTCGTCAGGTCCAGGATCTCATTGATGAGCCGCGCGAGCCGGTCGCTCTCGTCATTGATGATGTGCAGAAGTTTCTTTTGCCGCTCTTCAGGCATATGGCGCTTCATCAGGATGAGTTCCGCAAAGGCCTTGATCGACGTGAGCGGCGTGCGCAGCTCGTGCGAGACGATCGACACGAAGTCGGATTTCAACTGATCGAGCTCGGTAAGCTTCCTGTTCGCTTCCTCAAGGTCGCGGTTGGCGACGGCGAGGTTCTGATTGGAGAGCTGAAGCCGCTCATAGGCCTTGGTCAGGTTCTGCGTTTTTTCGGCAACCCGGAATTCGAGGTTGCGGTTCATGTCCTCGAGCTCACTCCTGTTCTTTTCGAGCTCCTGCGCCATGTTGTCAAAACTCTGGGACAGAACGCCGATCTCATCGTTCGAGATCAGGTTTGACCTGGCCTGCAGATTGCCCTTTTCGAGTTCCCGGATGACCTTTATGATATGCCCCAGGGGATTGGAGATACTGGTGGCGAGCAGGATCCCGATGCCTGCGGCCAGAACGATCGCTGCAACGGTGACGATGAAGATCAGGTCCGACAGCTGCGACATCATGCGCTGCGCCTGTGAAAAGTCCGTCAGCCTCAACTGGAGTTCGGCGCCTACGCGGCGATAGACGAGCGCCCCGAGGGCGAGGAGCGGCATGATCACGGTTGCGAGGAGAATGGAGAGAAGCCTCGTGCGCGTGTTGATCTTGATCACCTGGGATTCGTCGACGCGCACTGTTTTTGTCTTTTCAGCGAGTATTTGCCGTACGGGATAAAGGAACCGTTCGGTCAGAAAAAACGAAAATATGGGGAAGACCGCGATGCCGGTAGCAGCGTATATGCCGAGCAGGATGTTTTCTTTGAGGGGCAGGCCTCCGATGGTGCCCATATAGATGCAGTCCAGTAAAACGATGAGCTCGTAGCGGGCAAAGACCGAAACAGAGTGGACCAGGGGAAGGTTCAATGCGCGTACTTTTGCCGCGGCCATGACATCGTCCGGGGGGGTCAGCCGGCGCTCCAGATAGAATGAGAGCATCTCTATGGGACGGCACTCCCACCGGTCCGTGAAATAAAAAAGAGACGCGAACCCAAGGGGAGCAAGGATGAACATGGTGATATTTATATAATGAAACAGTTGAATGGGTTTGTAGTACATGCTGACGAGGATGTAGGGAACCAGCGTGGAAAATATGATCGCGGCGATGACGATTTCACTGTAGGCAATTTTATTTGAGACGTTTAATTTCATAAAAAAATGTTATGGGAACAAAAGTTTTATGGCGGAGGCGCGCAGGGTCTGTACGTCGATACCGAGTTTCCCCAGCGCGGCCGGGTCCTTTAACAGCAGGTCTTTGGCCGTATTCACTTTTTCTTTGCCGAGCTTCTCCCGATCGGCATCACTCAGGCCGGGAATGCGGTTGAGCGGCACGTCGTTTTTCGACGTGAACATGATAACCATTCTCGATTCCTGCTGGATGATCGGCATAAATGCGTAGTGTTTTATCTTGACGCGTTGGAGGAACTCATCCGCTTCGGCTTCGGTGAAAAAACCGCTGAAATCCGTGAACAGGGTGGAAAGCAAAACGTCTACCGAGAGCGTGGCTATATTATTTGCGATGACCTGGTTGAAAAAAACGCCGTACCGGGATATCCGTATCATTTCCCGGAGAAAAGCGTCGCGCTTGTTGATCGGCAGATACGGAAGCACATTGAAGGAGGACACCCAATCGAAGGAGCCGTCTTTTATGCCGGAGAGGTTCGTTACATCTCCGACGCGCAGTTCGATCTGGTCCTGCAAGCCGACTTCCGCGTTCTTTCTTTTGCCCAGATCGAGGGTCTGGAGATTTAAGTCTATTCCCGTTGCGCTCACGCCCGGGCATGCCTTGATGGTCTCCCTGAGGACGGAACCCTCACCGCATCCCAGATCAAGTATGGTATGACCTGTCGTAAGCCCCGCCCACTTGAAGCATTCCGCGGACGCCCTTGAGAGTTGTGATGCCACCCGCGGTATGTAATCGCGGCTGATCTTCAGCTGTGTAATACTATCGAGGCCGGCACCTTTCTGGTATGCGTCCTTGGAGTACGGGACAGCCTTGGTAAAATAGCTCACCATATGATACAGACCGAGAAGATCGGGCGCCGGCGTCCCTCGTCGCAATAAGCTGCCCTTTAATGTGAGGGTATACCCGCTGTCCGATTTCATTACGAAGCCGACCGCAAGGGCGAAACGCAGCCATCGTTCCACCCTGCTGATGTCATAACCCATCTGGCGGGAAAGCTCGCCGGCGGTGATTGCCTTGTTCAGAGGTATCCAATCGAAAAACCCGACCTCGATCCCCTGGATGGTGGTAAGCGATGCGCTGGCCTGGATGAGCATGCTGAGAAGCTCTGCCGAAAATTGCCTGATATCGTCCACATCCATCGGTAAATCCCTCCCGTTCATTTATGGAGCAGGGCCTTGACTACGATCAGACCGTAGGCGGCCCAGACCGTGATCAGGATGCCCCATATGTAGATGCTCATCTTTTTCGTTGCCGCAATATCGGACATTTTTTCCTGTTCTCTGATTTTAACGTCCCGGCCCCGGGTCCGTTCATAAAAATCTTCGAACTGCTGATAGCGTTCCGGAGCGAGCTCGTACAGGCGGGCGATTCTGATCACATCTTTTTTCAGGGAAAAAGGGAACACAAAGGCCGTATCGATTTTCGGCTCCTGCTTCAAGAGGTCGGACAGCGTCTGTGCATCGATCTTTTCCAGTTCTTTTTGATAACAGACAACCAGGTTTTCGCGGAAGGTTTTCAGGAATGCTTCGAAGGGTTTCTTTTTTTCAAATTTGGAATTAACAAGAGAGGTTTCATAGAAGACCACGGCGCTGTGGTAGTCGCCGAGCTTCTGGCAGCAGAGACCCTGTAAGTAGAGGGTATTCGCAAGGCCTGATATGCCGTTTGGGAGCGGATCGCGGAACGGATGTCCCTTCACATCGACCTGACGGAAGGCCTCCTGGGCCAGGTTCAAATCCCCGATCGCCTCCTCGTAACGGCCCTCCTGGAACAGAGCGAAGCCAGCATCGTAAAGCTGTTCGGCCATGCGCCTTTTCAGTAGTGTAGACATGAGCGTACTAAATGTCCAATATGTTCTTTATCTTGGAGAGGATTTCCATGGGGCTGAAGGGTTTCACGATGTATTCATCGGCGCCGACTTCCTTGCCGCGCTCCTGTTCGGCCACCTGGCCTTTCGCGGTCAGCATGATTACATAGATGTTTTTGAGCTTGGGGTCGCTCTTTATGACACGGCATACCTCGTAGCCGTTCATCTCGGGCATCATGATGTCGAGGAACAGGATATCGGGATGAAACTCTCTCACCTTTTTGAGCGCATCGCTCCCGTCCTTTGCCATGCTCAAAGCATACCCCTCGTCTTCGAGAAGATAGGTGAGAGCATCCCTGATGTTTTCGTTATCGTCCGCTATGAGGATCTTTTTCTTTTCCATAGTGAGTAATGAGCACCACCAATAATTTGTAGTTTTCTTTAAAAATATTAGCTGTAATCTCCGCATTTGTCAAGTCCGGGTAACAACTATTTACTGATGCTATGGCCCGGACAAATTGGTTCAAACGTGCCACAAAGAGCTCACGATTATCAGCGGGGCAGGCCCCGGCATAAGGATTTTTTGGAGCGAGCCTGTCGTCTGCGCCCGGCGCCTATGAGCCTGCACCCAGTGCGTATGAGTGCGCAGCGCGAATGCAGGGTGTGCGCAGCGCGAATGCAGGGCGTGCAAAGCGTAGCCTGCTCATGCGAAAACGCGGCTGCGGCACGGTTTTCCTGGTCCAAAAAAGACAATAATATGGTGGAGTTTTTCCGCATTTTTATTATTTATTGAAATTTACCGGGCAAATCCAAAAGAATAATTGAAACGGAAAGCGGAATTGCGCCATCCGCACGCAGCCCCTTCGCTCCGCCGCGCACACGTGCAGTATATCGGAGTGGCGGGGCGAAGCGATTCCGCCTGTCCCTGAAGCATTTACCCTTTGTTGTGCGACAGGGCACGCCGAAGCGCGTCTATCGCTCAAGGCCTGCGTGCTTTGAATTCATTAAATTTTGGGGAAAGTCCAGAAAAATATACCGTTGAAAAATCGTCGGTGGTGATGTAAGATATGTCACAATTATACTTTACCCGCGATCGACCATCCGGTTTCACGGGAGAATGCGGCATGTGCACTTCGTGAGAGAAGGCCGCCGACTTATGCCGGAGGCGTCAATCTTTGTATTCTCATGGAACTCACGCATCACTTCATACTACAGGGGGGGATATTGAACAACGAGATCGATTTTGCCTCTGTCTTGAAAAGGGCGCTCCGAAACGGCGGTGACTTCGCGGATATCTTCATAGAGCGGAGCGCTCCCCTCTCGATCGTGTGTGAGGATGATCGGATCGAAAAGGTTATTTCCGGCATCGATTGCGGAGCGGGGGTCCGGGTCCTCTTCGGACAGCGGGCGGCCTATGCCTATTCGAACGAGGTCTCGACATCGTCTTTGCTGGAACTTGCCGATGCCGTAAGTCAGGCCTCGGCAAGGGGGCGCGGTCAGGCGGACCATTCCGTAATAAACCTGTCCAGGAGAAAACCCGTTGTTGACTTTGTGATCCGGACAGCGCCCGAAACGGTGGCAACGGTCCACAAGGTCGCTCTCGTGAACAGCGCGAATGCAGCGGCCCGTGCAATAGATCCGCGGATCAGGCAGGTCCTGGCGACGTATCGGGAGAACCGGCAGCGCGTGCTCATTGCAAATTCCGAAGGGTTTATCACCGAGGATGAACGCATGTACCTCACGGCGATGGTCCATGTGGTCGCTGCCGATGGGGGCGTCATCCAGACGGGCTATGAGCCGGTCGGCGGATTCACGGGCATGGAGTTGTTTGAACTGAACCCGCTCGATCAGGCGGCGGAACGCGCGTCCCGGCGCGCCCTCCAGATGCTCTCCGCGAGGAAGGCGCCGGCCGGGAGAATGCCGGTGGTCCTTTCATCAGAGGCCGGCGGTACCATGATCCACGAGGCCGTGGGCCACGGCCTGGAAGCGGACCTGGCCCAGTCCGGGCTTTCCGTCTATTCCGGAAAGATCGGACAGCAGATCGCGTCTTCCCTTATTACCGTGCTTGACGACGCCACGCTTCCCGGCAGGCGCGGGTCCTTCCGCTTTGACGATGAGGGCACCGATTCCCGGCGCACCGTCCTTGTTGACAGGGGGACCCTCAAAACATTCATGTATGACCGGCTGACCGCCTTGAAGGACGGGATGCGCTCCACGGGCAACGGGAGGAGAGAATCCTACAAGCACCGGCCGATCCCGAGAATGACGAACACCATGATAGCGCCCGGCGCGTCGGATCCTGACGACATCCTTCGCGCGACCCCCCGGGGTTTGTTCGTCAAAAAGATGGGCGGAGGCCAGGTGAACACGGTGAACGGTGATTTCGTGTTCGAGGTGAGCGAAGGCTACCTCATAGAGAACGGGGGGATCGGCGAACCGGTACGCGGCGCAACGCTCGCGGGGAACGGGCCGCAGGTGCTCATGTCCATTGATATGGTCGGTTCTGACCTCGGATTCTCCATCGGCACATGCGGAAAAGACGGCCAGGGGTCGCCGGTGAGCGATGCGCAGCCGACCCTCAGGATACCGGAGATCACCGTGGGTGGAGAGGTAGCCTGAGGCGGGCATGGTCACCTTTATCAAAAAGAGCCTGGCGCTCAAGATCATTCTCGCCCTCATGCTCGTTATCGGGCTGGTTATCGGTATTTTCACCTTTATCGATATCCGCATGATGCGGGAGGATACCATCCGGGCGTCCGAACAAAACCTCAGCGCCCTCGCCATGGCGATCAAGGGAAGCGTGAACGTTGCCATGAAGAAAGGACACCGGGAAGATGTACAGCGCATTCTCGAAGAAGTGAAGGTCCCCTCCATCATTGATCGCATCATACTCTACAACGAGCAGGGCTCGGCGCTCCGGTGCATCAAAACCGACCAGAGGGGAAAAGAGGAGCGCGCCGATGTGCAGATATCACCATCGATGCTTCAACGCGCATCCCGGGGAGACCAGACCCAGATCTCCGGACACGCCGGCGCTCATTATTTGTCCTATTACTCGCCGATAGCAAACCAGCCCGAATGTTTCACCTGTCACGGCAGACAGCACAAACTGAACGGCATCCTTCGCATTGATTTTTCCCTCCGCACGATGGAGTCCTTTATTGCTTCGAGCCGGAACAGGATTCTTGCGTGGGCCGGCATCATGGTGGCCACCCTCCTGACAGCGTTGGCGGCCCTGTTGCGGCTCGTCGTGTACAGACCGGTGAGAGATTTGCGGGATGCCATGGCACGGGCGGAGGACGGCGCACAGGAGCAGTCGCTCTCAATAGCAGGGGAGGACGAGCTTTCTGATCTGAAGCGGAGCTTTGTGAGCATGCTGTCAAAGATAAACGCCCTTCACAGGACCAATCTTGAAAAGGAACGAGAGCTTGCCCGCCATCAGGAGGTCATGAAGTTCAGGGCCGAGCTCAAGACCATGTTTGATGCCATGCCGGACGGCGCTCTTCTTATTGATGCGGACATGAGGATCATCCAGAGCAATCCCCGGGCGTATGCCCTGGTGCCGGGGCTTGAGGAAATGGCCGCCGACCGTATCCCGCTCGAACGAATGGCGGAAGGGGCCTGTCCTCTTCAGGGCATTCGGGAAGTTTTCAAGGAACGAAAAGTGTGCGAGCATTCATGCAGCATCTCTCTCGCGAACGGTGAGCAGAGGCACCTGCACAGCACCTGTGCGCCGATCATCGAAGATGGGCGCATTGCGTATGTCGTCGGGGTGGTCCGGGATGTCACGGACCGGATCAGGACGGAGCGCGAACTTGCGGAGAAAAGGGCCGAACTTCTGAAAACCAACAGGCTTCTTTCCCAGATCGCCATCACCGACAGCCTTACGCAGGTCTATAATCGTCGTTATTTCGACGAATTGCTCTATAAAGAGATAAAGCGGTATAATCGGCGCAAGTATGCATATCTCTCGCTCATGATGATCGACATCGACCATTTCAAAAAATTGAACGATGTTCATGGACACGTTGTCGGCGATTCGGTCCTGGGTGAGATCGCCGGGCTTCTCAAGGAGGGCGTGCGCGAAACGGACACGGTCGCCCGGTACGGAGGCGAGGAATTTTCCGTGATCATGCCGGACACGCATATTGAGGGGGCCCGGTACAAGGCGGAGACGCTCAGGAAGAAGGTCCAGGAAACTGTATTTCCCGGACATGAAGGCCCCCTGCATATTACGATCAGCATCGGTGTCGCGGCCTATGGCTCCGGTTCTCCCCACGAGCTCATCAAGGCCGCGGACGAGGCGTTGTATCAGGCGAAACACTCGGGAAGGAACGCGGTGGCGGTGCACGGGCAGGAGCGTGCGTGAGATCCAAAAAAATTGACCATCGGTCATAGACGAAAAAGTCCGGGAGGAGCGGCATGATCCGCGCGGCGATAATAACCCTGAGCGACAAAGGGGCGGCAGGAGAACGGGTGGATGAGAGCGGCAGGCTCATTCGCGAGATCCTTGCCGGAGCAGACGTCACGGTGAGCCACGCCGAGATCCTTCCTGATGAAAAGGACCTGATCGTCGACGCGCTTACCCGGCTGGCCGGGTCCGGCGCGATCGATCTCATCATCACCACGGGAGGCACGGGCGTATCGCCGAGAGACGTTACCCCCGAGGCCACCCGCGAAGTGATTGACCGGGAGCTTCCCGGCATGGCAGAGGCCATGCGCGCCGAGAGCCTCAAGAAAACGCCGCATGCCATGATCTCGAGGGCCGTGGTCGGGATCAGGCGGCAGACCCTGATCGTGAACCTGCCGGGCAGTCCCCGGGCGGTGCGTGAGAACCTCTCGGTGATACTCCCCGCGCTTTCGCATGCGATCGAAAAGATCAGGGGCGACCGGAGCGAGTGCGGAAGCCGGTAGTCGTAAGTGCACGATGCAAGATTCATGATGCATGATGCAGGATGAGACGCGGAAATAAGACATGCACAAAATGAGGGTTTTCTGCTATCATCTATGCTGAGTTATTCGTCATGGATCACATTTTAAGGAGGTCCTATGTTCTGTTCCCACTGCGGTAAAGAAATAGCCGACAGTCAGGAGTTTTGTCAGTACTGCGGCGCCAGGGTCGGGGCGCCCACCCCTGGTGCGGGGGCAAGAGAGAAAACCCCCTGGGAAGACCGCGCGGCCCAGGGGGCCATCAGCGGACTGCTCAAAACAGGAAAGGGCGCGCTCTTCAGTCCCTCGGAATTCTTCAGGAAGATGTCTGTGACCGGCGGCTTCACAGATCCATTGCTGTATGCCATGATCGTTGGAATGGTGGGGTTGATGTTTCTCTACTTCTGGGATACGTTTCTTCATTCCACGATGCACACAATCCTGCCGCCGGAAATGAGGGGTGCGCAGGATATCCTTCAGAATATAGGCATCGCCGTCCTGTCCGTTCTATCTCCGCTTTTGGTTATCTTGTTTCTTTTTGTTTTAACGGGGATGTTCCATCTGCTTCTTTTGATGGTGCGCGGCGTTAAGGCAGGATTTGAGGGTACCTTTCGGTCGGTTGCCTATAGTTTTAGCTCAATGATATTTCTATCGGTTCCTTTCTGTGGAAGGTTGATCGCCATGGTGTGGTTTGTCGTGCTCGTCATCATCGGCATCAAGGAAGCGCATGAGACGAGCGGCGGAAAGGCGACCTTTGCCGTACTCTTCCCGTTTGTGCTCTGCTGCGGGTTTGCCATCGCTGTCGCGCTTCTCATGATGGGGGTCATGGCCGCGTCGATCGGCGCAACGGCGCAGCATTGAAGCGGTGAGCCATGCATATGAGCCTGAAAAAACGCCTGCGCGGCGAGCTCGAGTTCGGGATCATTTACGGAGTGATCGTCATCCTCGCTCTTGTTGCGGGAAGGTTCCTCCCGGTTGAGCAGGTTTTTCCCGCCTGTGTATTCAAGGGTCTTGCCGGCATCCCGTGTCCCACGTGCGGGTCAACGCATGCTGTCGTGTATCTGTCCCGTGGAAACCTGGCAGGGGCTCTTGCCGCGAACCCTCTGCTTTCCGCAAGCGTCATGATCGCGCTCCTTTATTTTTTTTACAGTCTTCCGGCACGTATATTCGCTGTTCCACGGCTCAGCGTCTCTCTTTCAGACAGAGAAAAAGACGGGGTGCGTGTCGGCGCAGTCGTTCTGGTGGCGGCAAATTGGATATACCTCATCTCATTCCGCTGATCGTGCTCGCTCCGCAGGCGAGCTCCTCATCAAGGCAATAATATTGTTGCCATTTCCATGACAGTATGTTAGTATGGTATGCTTTTCCCGAATATCCTTTTATCCTTTACATTTTCAATGGTTATGGGGGGTACTGCGTGGGTCTTGCGGTGATAGGCGTTGACCTCGGCGGCACGAACCTGAGGGCCGCTGTTCTGAACCACGAGGGGGACATTCTCTCTAAACACAAGGAATCCACACGCGCCGCAGAGGGCAGGGTAAAGGTCGTTGCGAGGTTAATAGAGAATATCAGGCGTCAGCGCGAGCTTGCTGTCCATGAGGGCCACGAGATCGTGGCCGTGGGTGTAGGAGCGCCCGGCGTCATTTTTGGAGATAAAGGCATTGTCGTAAAATCACCGAATTTTCCCGACTGGAACAATCTTCCCCTGAAGGCGGAACTGGAAACAGCGCTTACTCTCCCGGTCTTTATTGAAAACGATGCCAATGCGGCGGCCCTCGGCGAACAATGGCGCGGCGCGGGACGCGATATCGGCAGCATGATCCTCCTTACCCTGGGCACGGGAGTGGGCGGAGGGATCGTGCTCGATAATAAAATATGGCACGGCGCGGACGGGATGGCCGGCGAGATAGGACATATGACCCTCGTGCCGGAGGGCAGGCAGTGCAGCTGCGGCAATACGGGCTGTCTCGAAATGTATGCTTCAAGCCGCGGCATTGTGCAGACCTATTGCGAAGAGCTGATCAAACGCGCTCCTCGCGACGCTGATCGTCACGGTGATATCACGTCGGAACAGATCTATCAGGCTGCCCGGGAAGGCGACGGCCTTGCGCTCCGGGTGATGAAGGACATGGGCCGCATGCTGGGCATCGGCATTGCGAACCTGATCAACATCTTCAATCCGGAAATGATCGTTATCGGCGGCGGCGTCAGGGATGCCTGGCCGTTGTTTATTGACGCCACGCGTGAAGAGATCCGGAAACGGGCGTTCGAGGCCCCTGCCGAGCGAACGGCGATCATGCAGTCCTTGCTCGGAGATGACGCGGGCATGGTCGGGGCGGCGGCCGTGGCGCTCCAGAGGACCCGGGTCCCGCGTTAAACACGACAGATGGACAATACCTTATTTTACTCGAGAGGTAAACCCCGTTCGAGAACGAGTTCTCTGACGGGGTGAACAGGCAACTGTTACGATTATGGCAACTAAAAATATCAGGAACTTTTGCATCATTGCGCACATTGACCACGGCAAGTCGACCCTTGCCGACAGGATACTTGAGTACACCGGCGCGCTTTCGGACCGGGAAATGGCCGCGGCAGGCGGAGACCAGGGGCTCGACGATATGGACCTTGAGCGGGAGCGCGGCATTACGATCAAGGCGCATGCCGTGCGCCTGACGTACCGCGCCTCGGACGGCCAGGACTATGTCCTGAACCTGATCGACACCCCGGGCCACGTGGATTTCACGTATGAGGTCTCCCGGAGCCTCGCCGCGTGCGAGGGAGCGCTTCTTGTGGTGGACGCATCTCAGGGGGTGGAGGCGCAGACGCTCGCCAATGCGTACCTCGCGCTTGACCATAACCTTGAGATCATTCCCGTTATCAACAAGATCGATCTGCCGAGCGCGAATATCGAAGACACGAAAATGCAGATCGAGGACGTTATCGGCCTCGACGCGGCCGGAGCGATCCCGGCGAGCGCCAAGGAGGGGATCGGCACCCGGGAGATCCTCGAGTCCGTGGTCCGGAACATCCCGCCGCCGTCCGGCGATCCGGACGCACCGCTTCGGGCGCTCCTGTTCGACTCATGGTATGACACGTATCAGGGTGTCGTGGTGCTCGTCAAGGTGGTTGACGGCAAGGTTTTGCCGGGACAGAAGATCAAGCTCTTTTCGACGGGCGCGGCGCACGAGATCCAGTCCGTCGGCATCTTTACACCGAAGATGCTCCAGACAAAAGAGCTCTTCTGCGGAGAGGTGGGATACATCATCGCCGGCATCAAACGCGTGGCCGACGCGAAGATCGGAGATACGATCATGGACGCGACCCGGCAGGCGGCACAACCGCTTCCCGGTTATAAAGACGTCAAGCCCATGGTCTTTGCCGGTCTCTATCCCATGAACAGCGATGATTACGCAGACCTCAAGGACGCGCTCGAAAAGCTCAGGCTGAACGATTCTTCGTTCAGTTATGAACCCGAGACCTCGCTTGCCCTCGGGTTCGGGTTCCGCTGCGGTTTTCTCGGGCTCCTTCACATGGATATCATCAAAGAGCGGATCGAGCGTGAGTTCAAGCTGTCGCTCATACCCACGGCGCCGACGGTGGTCTACCGGGTCACCAAAAATAACGGGGAGACCGTTCTCGTGGACAATCCCGCAAAACTGCCGAATATTCAGGATGTCCAGCGCATTGAAGAGCCGTTCATCATCGCTTCGATCATCACGCCTGAACTCTATGTGGGGCCGCTCATCGCCCTCTGCCAGGAGCGCAGGGGGACCCAGAAGGAGATCAGTTATATCACGAAAGACCGGGTGCTGATCCGCTACGAGCTGCCGCTCAACGAGATCATCATGGATTTCTACGACAAGCTCAAGTCGCTCACCAAGGGCTATGCGTCGCTGGACTACGAGCTCTCCGGGTATGTGGAATCCGACCTGGTGAAGCTCGATATGCTGTTGAACGGCGAGGCTGTTGACGCACTGTCGCTGATCACGCATCGTGAGAAGGCGGCGCTGCGCGGGAGGCAGCTTGCCGAGCGCCTGAAAGAGGTTATTCCGCGGCAGCTCTATGAGGTGATCATCCAGGCCGCGATCGGGGCCAAGATCGTTTCCCGCGAGACCGTGAAGCCGCTCCGCAAGAACGTGACCGCAAAGTGCTACGGGGGCGATATCACGAGAAAACGGAAACTTCTCGAGAAGCAGAAGGAAGGCAAAAAGAGGATGAAGCAGGTCGGCAGCATCGAGCTTCCGCAGGAGGCTTTTCTTGCCGTGCTCAAGATGGGAGAGTGACAAGGAAAAGGCAAAGTGCAAAGTGCAAAATGAAAAAGTAAAGCAAGGTTCTTGCCCCCCCCATTTTGCAATTTTCAATTTGCATTCTACATTGTGCATTGAGCGTATTCGTTTTACAGGAGGAATGATGTCTGAGCCGCAGCAGGAGAGCAGGAAAAAAAGATCCATTTACAAGGAGTATATCGAGCCGTTTCTTATTGCCGCTGTCGTGGCGCTCTTGATCAGGCAGTTCGTGGTGCAGGCGTTCAAGATACCGTCGGCGTCCATGGTCCCGACCCTCAGGATCGGCGATCATCTCCTGGTAAACAAGTTTGTGTACGGCGCGCCGGTAGACATCCCTTTTACGAATATCACCCTCTTTCACATGCCTGGATTCAGAAAGCCGCAGAGAGGCGAGATCATCGTGTTCAAGTTCCCGCTGGACGAAGACAAAAACTTTATCAAGCGCATTGTCGGCGTGCCCGGAGACAAGATACAGATCAAAAAAGGAAAACTCCTGATCAACGACGAGGCTGTTCCTCTCTCTGACCTCGGCACGTATGATGACAAGGACCAGAGTTCAGGGTCGTTTTCCTTTTCAAGGGCTGAACTGCTCGAGGAACAGCTCGGCGCCGTAAAACACCATATTTTGTATCTGCACGATCAATCGGACGCCAATTTCGGCCCGGAGCTTGTGCCCAAAGAATCCGTGTTTGTGATGGGCGATAACCGCGATAACAGCCAGGACAGCCGCGTCTGGGGATTCGTGAAGTACCATAAGATCCTCGGCCGCGCGCTCATTATCTACTGGTCATGGGACGGCAACGACAGCTGGGTGAGATGGAAGAGGATCGGGACGTTGATCAGATAACAGACGGGGAGGATATCATCATGCATATTTATTCGGATAAAAGCGGCGGGACCAGGTTCAAGGTCTTTCTCTGGTTCCTCTTTTTATTTCTTTGTTTACATGTCGGTTTGAAGATCGTGCCTCTCTACATGGATTATGCCAGGATGAAAGACGAGATGGTCGTGAAGGCGGGTGTGGCCCGGGTGCTCAAGGACGAAGAAATTTTAAGGGATTTGGAGAACAGAGCGAAAGATATGGATCTGCCGCTCAAGGCGGAGAACTTCATCATCCAGCGGGACGACGAACAACGCAGAATGAAGATCAGCACCATGTGGGATGTTGAAGTTGTTTTTTTGTGGGGCGTTTATACGAGGACCTTTCATTTTCAGCCCGCGGTGGAAGAACGCTACGTGACCATCATGCGGTGAGAGGAACCATCAACGTTATTTGACAATTGCCGTGAGGTAGAGTAGTATTGTTTCGCATGGATGAGGTGGAACAGCAGTGATACGCAGCATGACGGGATACGGACGCAGGGAAGTGCGGAGCGCGGGCGGCAGCTTCACCATAGAGATTCGTTCGGTGAATAACCGGTACATCGATGTCCAGGTGAAAACGCCGAGGACGCTCGCGGCCCTGGAGCCGCGCATCAGGAAGGCAGTGCAGGAACGCTGTTCCCGGGGCAGGTTCGACGTCTTTCTGGGCCGGAACGGCGGAGATGAAAGAACGGGCGTGTACTCGCTTGATGCCGGGAAGGCGGAGCAGTATATCGGGATACTCAGGGACCTGAAGGCCCGTTTTTCGCTCACGGGAGAGATCGACCTTTCGCTTGTTATGGACGTTCCGGACATTATCACCGTCGCCGAGAACAAAGAAAGCGTTGAGGACCTCTGGCCGGTCCTCGCAGGAGGGCTTTCCGGGGCGATCGAAGAGCTTGACAGGATGCGGGCCAATGAGGGAACGGCGTTGGCACAGGACATCAGCGGCCGGCTGGAGACGATCGGCACGCTCGCGGCCGCCATTCGTTCTCGGGCTCCCCTGACCGTGGAGCAGGCCAGGAAGAGGATGGCGGACACGCTCAGGCGACTTCTTTCGGAACAGCCGGATCCGGCACGGCTGGCTCAGGAGATAGCCATTCTTGCGGAGCGGACGGATATCACCGAGGAACTCACGCGGCTGGACAGTCATCTGAAGCAGTTTCGCGGCATGCTGCGCGATTCTCAGGGAGAGGCCGTCGGCAGAAAGCTCGATTTTATGCTTCAGGAGATCGGCAGGGAGGTCAACACCGTCGCCTCCAAGGCCATGGACGCCGAAATATCCCTTGCGGCGGTGAACGCCAAGGCGGAACTTGAGAAGATCAGAGAACAGGTGCAGAACATTGAGTGACCGGATCCCTCACACCCTGGTCAATATAGGCTACGGCAACATGGTGATGGCGACGAAAGTGGTGGCCGTTCTCTCGCCCGAATCCGCCCCGATGCGCAGGCTCAAGGAGGAGGCGAAGGAGCGGAAGATGCTGCTCGACGCGACCCAGGGTCGAAAGACGAGGTCGATCATCATCACCGACAGCGACCACGTCATTCTCTCTGCGGTCCAGGTAGAGACCCTTACGCAGAGATTTTTCGGCGGCGAAGGATGATAACACGCAAAGAAGGGCTGGTGTTCGTGGTCTCGGCGCCCTCCGGCGCCGGCAAGACCACGTTGTGCAAGGCGATCACCGATTCTCTGGGAAACCTGAGACACTCGATCTCCTATACCACCCGGCGCGCCAGGCCCGGAGAAAAAGACGGGAGAGATTATTTTTTCGTTCCTGAGGAAAAATTCCGGGCAATGGTCCGGGCGGGAGATTTCGCGGAGTGGGCGGAAGTGCACTCCCATCTTTATGGAACATCACGGCAGGCGCTGGATGACCTGGTGGCAAACGGGATCGATGTCATTCTTGATATCGACACGCAGGGCGCACAGCAGATAAAGAAAACGTATAAAAAAGCGATGTTCCTTTTTATTTTGCCGCCGTCGCTCGCAATTCTCGAGGAGCGGCTTCACAACCGCAGATCGGACGACCCTGAAGAGATCAAAAAGAGGATGCAGCGGGCGCGTGAAGAGATCAGGGAATACGCAATGTACGATTACATCATCGTGAACAGGGATTTCGACCGGGCGCTCGATGAGCTTCGCTCGATCATTATTGCCGAGCGGTGCCGTACGAGGATGGTCGACCCGCAGTGGATGGAAGGATTGTTTTAAGCACATTATTCGATTAGCCAGAGGAGGCATACCATGCTAAAAGCAGCTCAGGACATCATTTCGCTCCCTATAGAGCTGACCGACCGGATCACGGAGTCAAAATTTCGTCTTGTCCATGTAGCGTCTCAGCGGGTGCGGCAGTTGTCCGCCGGCGCTCCCGTGCTTGTCGCGACGCAGTCCATCAAGGACACAACGACCTCGCTCGAAGAGGCGCTTGCCGGACGGTTACGGGTCGTCGTGGGGGAGGACGCCAAGAAGGCCAAGGAAGAATTCCTGAAGCGACAGGAACAGGCAAGACTGGAGGAAGATATCTCGGCCAAGGAGGAGGAGATCCGCAAGGAACTCAGCGTCTATCTTTCCGAAGCGCGCGAAGACGGCGCCGTCGATGAAGCTGTTCCGGCGGAACCCGAAGAAGAGAGCGAGGAAGGGTCGGAGGAGGCCGAAGAAGAGGCTGAACCGGACCAGTCCCCGAAGGAAGAATAACGACGGACGAACCCACGAACTATGGTATCGGGAAAAAAGATCATGCTCGGCGTGACCGGCAGTATCGCGGCGTATAAGGCCGTGGATATCCTGCGCAGGCTGAGGGAGCAGGGCGCCACGGTGCGTGTCGCGATGACGAAGAACGCCGCCCGTTTTGTCTCGCGTCTCACTTTTCAGGCATTGAGCGAACAGCCGGTGTTGACGGACGACGGTTACTGGGAGCAGGACCAGGCCGGCATCGGACATATCGCCGTGAGCGAAGGACTTGATCTGGCGCTCATCGCGCCGGCCACGGCGAACATTATCGGCAAGGTCGCCGCGGGCATCGCCGATGACGCGCTGACGTCCGTGATCATGGCGCTTGACTGCCCGATCGTGATGGCGCCCGCCTTGAACGACAGGATGTACCGGAATCCCGTTCTCCAGCGGAATATCGGCCTTCTCAAAGAGCGGGGGGTGCGGTTTGTCGAACCGGAAACAGGAGAACTCGCCTGCGGCACGCGCGGGCAGGGGAGACTGGCAGGCACGGAGAGTATCCTGCAGGCGGTCGCTTCTTTTTTTGCGCCGCCGGTCCTTGCCGGGATGACCGTACTGGTGACGGCCGGGCCCACGCGAGAGCCGATCGACGCGGTCCGGTTCATCAGTAATCCTTCTTCCGGCAAGATGGGCTATGCTCTCGCCGCGGCCGCGCGGGACCGGGGGGCGGATGTTATTCTGGTCGCGGGCCCCACTCTTCTCGCGCCGCCCGACGGGGTGAAGTGCGTTCGGGTCGGCACCGCCGCCGAAATGCGCCGCGCGGTAATGGAATTCAGCGACCGGGCCCGCGTGGTGATCATGGCTGCCGCGGTTTCGGACTTCAGGCCGACCGTGTCGTCCGACCGCAAGATCAAAAAAGACGCGGCGGCGCTCACCATCCAGCTTCAGGAGACAGAGGACATCCTTGCTGAGCTCGGAACGAGGCCGGGCAAACGCGTGCTCGTCGGTTTTGCGGCCGAAACGGATTCAATCGTTCAAAACGCCACGCGAAAACTGAAGCGGAAGGACCTGGACATGATCGTTGCGAACGACCTGCTTCAGGACGGCGCCGGTTTCGGCGGTGACACGAATGCGGTGACCGTCATAGAACGCTCCGGCAGGGTCACCGAACTTCCGGTCATGCAGAAATCCGAAGTCGCGTCGCGCATCCTGGACAAGATCGTAGAACTGGTCGTAAACCAAGGGATTTTACCTTGACTTTTAACCTCTTTTTTTGGTAAACTTTTTTCATTCATGATACAATGTGAAACGTAAAAACTATGGATAATGAGACCTCCGAAATAACCAAGTTGACGGAGCGTGTCACGCGTGATCCTAAATCCAAACTTTTTGTCCCCCTCGCGGAAGAATACAAAAAGATGGGGGACATCGAGATGTCCATCCATGTGCTCACCGAGGGACTCAAGAACAATCCGGGATATGTAACCGCCAAATCATTTTTAGGCCGGCTCTTAATGGAAAAAGGCGATCTTGCCGGGGCCGGGAAGGAATTTGAAGAGGTTGTAAAAGCGATCCCCGACAACCTGCTTGCCCAGAGGAAATTAGGCGATATCTATGCGCTCCAGGGAAGTTCAGCGCAGGCGCTCCTTCATTACAAGGTCGCGCACTCGCTTAATCCTGCTGATGAGGAGATATCCTCTTTTATTTCCGATCTGGAAGCCGGCCGGACCATAACGGAACGCATTCCTCGACCGAAGCCCGGGTCTGCTGCTGAAGCGGCGAAGGGAGAGCCCGGAGCCGCCCTGCACGCAAGCGCAGGAGCGGGTGGGCACGCAGGCGGTATAACAAATGCCCGGGCAGCATCAGCGCCGCACCGGCCTCAAGGCGGAGAAACAGAAGAGCCCGAGGAGGTTCTTGCCGTTGAACCGCTCGAAGCCGGGGCTTCTGCTGAGAGTGGAGCGGCGGGCGGTTTTGATTTTCTGGCCGAAGCAAACGCAGCGCCGGCGCCGTCAGGCGCGGAGCATCCGGGTGATTTTATCGGGATAGCCGGATCGCCCCAGGCTCCGGCCGGGATGCCTGTTGCCGGGCAGGGAGTGGCCCGGCAGACAGCAGGAGCGGCTGAAAAGGGACCTCTTGAACAGGCATCACAGCCGTCCGATGATTTTACTACGAACACCCTGGCGGAACTGTATATCGCGCAGGGCTTCTATGAAAAGGCCATAGATATCTACGATCGGATGCTGGCTGAGAATCCCGCCAGCGTGCCGCTGCAGGATAAATTGGCCCGGGTCCGGGCTCTGGCCGGCCAGGCCGCGCCTGCCAATGAGCTCAAGACTGACAGTACCCCTTTTGTTCAGTCAGAGGCCTCTTCCCTCGCAGGTCAGGGGCCGGAACCTTCCACTCCATTCGGAGAAGAACAAGTCAACAAGGCTGTTCCGCCTTTTCCGGGAGAGATCGGTCAGGCGGTTTCCCTGGATGCCGGCTTTAAGCCGGGTGAGTATCAGGCGTCGGCACCGGTATCAATGAGCAAGGAACCGGTCGGGGCCAGACCAGCGCCTGTCGGCAAGAAAGAGACCATTGACCGCCTGGAACAGTGGCTTAAGAACATCATGAAGGAGAAGCAGAGATAGATGCCGTTTACCGATATTTTAAAAGAGGTGGTCAATGGCACCGAAGGGGCGATCGGGGCCCTCGTCATAGGGGTTGACGGCATCTCCGTCGACGAGTATTCCACGGGCGGCGAGATCGATCTCCAGTCCATGAGCGTGGAGTATTCCGCGCTTCTCAAGGAGATCGAAAAGGGGTCTCAGGCGGCCCACCTTGGTTCCACCAAGGAGGTCACGATCATATCAGAGAAAGCGATGATCATGCTCCGCCGTCTGAATGACGATTATTTTCTGGTGCTCGTGATCAGGCCTGATGGGAACTTCGGCAAGGGCCGGTTTCTCCTCCGGATGTCGGTTCCGAAGCTCGTCAAGGAGTTCTGAACGGATCTCTCACGTTTTCCGTCCGGTTGAACGAAACTGCCTCAGGCAGTTTTTTATTTTGTATGGTAACTACCCAGGTGCTCCGGCCGGCCATGAGCGATAGGCGCTGTCAGCATGCATGGTAAACAGAGAGTAATGCCGCTTGCGACAAAACAGCGCGCGCGAAGCGAAAGCGCTGCGGGGAAACGTACTCGTTCCGGTGAAGTTTAACGCCTTATGGCAGGCTAAGCGACAGAGCGAGTGGCTGACCGGAGCAAGTGCTTTGTATGGAGACAGCATGAACATTCTCGTCATCCACGGTCCGAACCTGAACCTTCTCGGCAAGCGCGA
>DATDRO010000188.1:0-9169 GCA_035291685.1 Nitrospirota bacterium
AGGGTCTTATCTTTTGACCTTGAACAACAGGGCCTGGGTAAAGGGTCCAGGGGCAAGGGGCAGGGGACAGATGTTAGGCGTCAGAAGGCATACAAGGGCTGATAAAACACTGTTCTGCTGTTCTGCCTCCTCATCTTCCCTGGACCGGGTCCGGCCCGAAAAGCTCATTTTACACTTGATTTCAGGGGCGCCGTTCGGTATTATACGCACTGAGTTTTTATCATCACCATAAGGAGGAACAGGCGCGATGTACATGGTAACGATCGACCACAAAAAGTGCGATGGCGACGGCGCTTGCGCGAATGTGTGCCCGCAGGCAGTGTTCGCGTTGAACAGCGGCAAAGCCGAGGCCGTAAACATGTCTGAATGCATTTTCTGCCAGACCTGCGTGGAAAACTGCCCGCAGCAGGCCATTACCGTCACCGAGATGTAATCAGTCATCATGAATGAACTGACCGGGGCCGAGCGCCCCGGCTTTTTTTTGTCCGCGATTCGGGGCAATGGCCGACAAAAGCCTGTCCCGCCGCTCCGGAAGAACTTCTCTCTTTACCTTCCCCGCCCGTCTGTGCTAATATGACACGTATACGATGAATCCCCGCATTATTTCACGGTCCGAGCATACCGTCTCCCGCAAGTGGATAAGCCACAACGCCGTACGGGTGCTTTATAAGCTTAAAGAGCGCGGCTATCACGCCTACCTTGTCGGCGGCGGCGTGCGCGACCTGCTGCTCGGCCGCGAGCCCAAGGACTTCGACATTGCGACGGACGCGAGGCCGAACGAGATCAAGAGGATCTTCCGCAACTGCCGCCTGATCGGCCGCAGGTTCCGGCTGGCGCATATCCACTTTCACGACGAGATCATCGAAGTTGCCACGTTCCGGTCGAACATCATTGAAGACCTGGAGGTTAAGGTCAAGGTTGAGGCTGCGGCGCAGGCTGAGGTTAAGGTTGAGGCTGGGCGTTCTGCGGTGGCTGCTGTCCCCCCCGAGCGACCTCGTCCTCCCCGCATGCTCAAGACCGAGGACGGCATGATCCTGCGCGATAACGTGTTCGGCACGCCCGAGGAGGACGCGATCCGCAGGGATTTCACCGTGAACGCCCTGTTCTACAATATCGCGGATTTTTCCGTGATCGACTACGTCGGCGGGATGGCCGATCTCCGGCAGGGACTCATTCGACTCATCGGGGACCCGGCGACCAGGTTCACCGAGGACCCGGTGCGGATGGTGCGGGCCGTGCGGTTTGCGGCCATACTCGGGTTCGAGATCGAGGAGAGCACCTATCGGGCCCTGCTGGAACTGAGGGACAAGGTTGCGCTCGCTTCTCCCGCCAGAATGTACGAAGAGGTGCTGAAGCTCTTCCTGCTCGGGGAGGGCGAGAAGACCTACCAGTTGCTGCGGAAGACCGGGCTCTTTGGAGTGATATTTCCCCGTTTGAACGAGTGGGTGGACACGGAGGTTGACGGGTTTCCGCACACATGGATCGGCAAGGCGCTCGAATGGGTGGATGCATGCGTACAGGCGGGACGAAAAGTGGAGCCGCATATCCTGTTCGGACTGATGTTCGGACAATACATCGAGGAAAAGGCCGCTGAGTACAGAACAGGGGGCGCAGCGGCCCTCGATGCCGTGACCAGGGCGGTTGCCGAGGCCCTTTCGGATCAGGCCCGGATTGTGCAGATCCCGAAGAAGGTCGGGCTGCCCATGCGCGACATGTATTGGAACCAGCAGCGGTTCGAGAAGCGGGAAGGCAAATACCCCCGGTATTTTCTGCGCAGGCCGGGGTTCGCGGACGCATTCGAGTACCTCCGCTTTTCGAGCGAGACCACGGGGGAGCGGACGGGGTTTTGCGCCTGGTGGAAGGAGTTCATCAGGGCGCATCCTCTTGGGTCGGCGGAGGAAAAGGAGATCCAAAAGAGCGCCGAGCGGAAGGCCAGGCCGAAGCGGCGCAGGCGAAGGGGAGGGAAGGGAAGGCAGGAAGGTGCGAAAGCAGGAAAAGAGGCTGCTGAACTGAAACCCCGAACTCCGAACTCTAAACTCTAAACTGACGTTATGTCCAGACCCCCGCGTTTCTTCATATCCCCTGAACAGGTGTCCGGCCCGCACATCACCGTTTCCGGCGAGGACGTGCGCCACATTGCCGCGGTCCTGCGCATGAAGGCCGGCGATTCGCTCCTGTTGTCCGACGGTGAAGAGACCGAGTATACGGTCAGGATCGCGCAGGTCGGCAAGACCGAGATCCGGACGGAGATCGTCAATCGTGTCAAACAAGAGATCATCTATCCCCGCGTCACGCTCGGCCAGGGTCTGCCGAAGTCCGACAAGATGGACTGGATCGTCCAGAAGGCCACGGAGCTCGGCGTATCAAGTATCGTTCCCCTGATCACGGAACGGACGATCGTCAAGATCAGGGACGAAGAGAAACGCGTATCCCGCTGGCAAAAGATCGCCCGGGAAGCCGCCATGCAGAGCAATCGTATCGATATCCCCGCTATCAGTCATATCGTTTCTTTCAAGGATTTTCTCCGAACTCTGAACTCCGAACTCCGAACTTTGCTCCTCCTTCCCTGGGAAGAGGCGACCATGCCGATCAAAGACGTTCTCCGCGAAAAAAGCGGCGTCCAGCAGATCATCGTCCTCATCGGCCCTGAGGGCGGCTTTTCATCAGTTGAGGCGGGAATGGCGAAGGAGAAAGGTTTTCATCTCGTGAGCCTCGGACCGAATGTCCTGCGCGCCGAAACGGCGGCAATGGCCGCGATGAGCATGATCCTTTATGAAACAAGCAGCAGATAATAAACAAATACCAGGCGCCAAATCCCAAAAACATTCCAAGCCTCAAGTTCAAAACTCAAAAAAATTTGGTTATTGAAATTTTGGCAATTGGTCATTATTTGGAAATTGGTGCTTGAGATTTGGAGCTTGTCGTTCATCCGGGTATTTTCCTTGACACCAAAACAGGGGAGATGTTAATATCAGATTCTATTGAAAGGGGTTCCCATGAAGCTGGCCATAGGCTGCGATCACGGCGGCTTTGAACTGAAGGAAGAAGTCCTCAAATTCCTCAATACTATCGACAACATCGCCGTCTCCGACTTTGGGCCCGCGGGCAGGGAGTCGGTCGACTATCCCGATTTCGCTATAAAGGTTTCCGAGGCGGTGTCGAACGGGACCGTTGACCGCGGCATCCTGATCTGCGGAACGGGCATCGGCATGTCCATCGTGGCCAATCGCTTTCCGAAGGTCCGCGCCGCGCTCTGCCACGACCATTTCACCGCACAGATGAGCCGCCTCCACAATGACGCCAATGTCCTCGTCATGGGTGAGCGGGTCATCGGCAGGGGCGTGGCGTGCGACATTCTGAAGACGTGGCTCGATACCGAATTTGAAGGCGGCCGCCACCAGACGCGGCTCGATA
Source organism: Nitrospirota bacterium (assembly GCA_035291685.1). Taxonomy (GTDB): domain Bacteria; phylum Nitrospirota; class UBA9217; order UBA9217; family UBA9217; genus DATDRO01. The sequence goes on from DATDRO010000188.1 coordinate 3,415, forward strand.
AGATACGACAACTCGAAAAATCCATAAAGGAATAAGATCATGTCCGAATTACGAGAGACAGACCCCGAAGTGTACAACGCGATCAAGGGCGAAGAAGAGCGCGAACGTTCCAAGATCGTTCTCATTGCCTCGGAAAATTACGTGAGCCAGGCCGTTCTCGAGGCGCAGGGATCGGTGTTCACGAACAAGTACGCCGAGGGCTATCCCGGCAAACGGTATTACGGGGGGTGCGAGTTCGCCGATCAGGTGGAGACGCTCGCGATCGAACGGGCCAGGGTACTCTTTGGCGCCGAGCACGTGAATGTCCAGCCGCACTCCGGTTCCCAGGCGAACATGGCGGTGTACTTCAGCGTGCTCAAGCCCGGAGACGCCATCCTCGGGATGTCGCTTCCGCACGGCGGGCACCTGACGCACGGCGCGAGCGTGAGCTTCTCGGGGATGCTCTACAAATCGGTCTTCTACGGCGTGGACAGAAAGAACGAGATCCTCGACTATGATGAAGTGGAGCGCGTTGCCGTTGAGCACAAACCAAACATGATCGTGGTCGGCGCGAGCGCGTACTCGAGGATCTTCGACTTCGTCCGTTTCAAAAAGATCGCGGACAGGGTCGGCGCGTACCTTATGGCCGATATTGCCCATATAGCAGGGCTCATCGCTGCGGGTGAACACCCGAGCCCGGTCCCCTATGCCGACTTTGTCACGAGTACGACGCACAAGACGCTTCGCGGTCCGCGCGGCGGGATGATCATGTGCAAGGATAAGTTTGCCAAGGCCGTTGACAAAACGATCTTTCCCGGGATACAGGGCGGCCCGCTCATGCATGTGATCGCCGCCAAGGCGGTGGCGTTCAAAGAGGCCCTCATGCCGGAGTTCAAGGAATACCAGCGCCAGATCGTGAAAAACGCGCGGGCCCTCGCGAAGCGGCTTACGGAAGACGGATTCCGCATCGTTTCAGACGGCACGGACAACCATATGATGCTCGTTGACCTGACACCCAAGGGCATTACGGGCAACGACGCGGAGACAGCGCTTGACGCGGCCGGGATCACCGTGAACAAGAACAGCATCCCCTATGATGAGAAGCCGCCGCGGGTGACGAGCGGCATCCGTCTCGGCACGCCGATCGTGACGACACGCGGCATGCGGGAACCGGAGATGAAGGTCGTCGGCGACCTGATCTGCGAGGCGCTCGCCAACATTTCTTCGCCGCAGGCGCTCGCTTCACTCCGCGAGCGGACCAAGACGTTCTGCAGCAAGTTTCCGCTGTTCGCGATGGAAAAGGCGAGGGTGTAAGAACCTATTGAATGCAAAATGCAGAATGAAAATGCAAATTGCAGAGGTAAAAAGCGTGGGTCCTTATTATTCATTTTGCATTTTGCACTTTGCACTTTGCATTCGTGATTTATGAAACGTCCATCCTGGAACGAATATTTCATGGAGATCGCGCATCTCGTGAAACGGCGCGCCACCTGCCTCCGGAGGCAGGTCGGGGCCGTTATCGTGAAGGACAGAAATATCCTCGCCACAGGGTATAACGGAGCTCCCTCCGGCGTGGAGCACTGTGCTGACCGCGGATGCCTGCGGGAAAAACTCGGCATACCGTCCGGCGAGCGGCACGAGATATGCCGCGGGCTCCATGCCGAGCAGAACGCGATCATTCAGGCCGCCAAACACGGCACAAGCATAGAAGGCGCAACGCTCTACTGCACGAACCAGCCGTGCAGCATCTGCGCGAAGATGATCATCAATGCGGGGGTGAAGCAGATCGTCTTTCAGGACGGCTATCCCGATGCTCTGGCGGAGGAGATGATCAAGGAAGCGGGGATCGAGGTTGTTTCCTACGTGAAGAGCACGTAGAGAAGCTCGTAGCTGATAGCTCATAGTCCCTCCTGCCAATTGCTACGAGCCATGAGCTAAGAGCTGATTGTGTAAACTATGCGTTGCCCTAACTGCTCCAGCATTGATAACAAGGTTGTTGACTCCCGGATGGGAAAGGAAGGCGACTCCATCCGGCGGAGACGGGAATGTCTCAAGTGCGAGCGCCGCTTTACCACGTACGAGCGTGTCGAAGACGTTTTGCCCTCGGTGATCAAGAAGGACGGCAGGCGCGAGCCCTATGACCGGATGAAGATCCTGAACGGGCTCAAAAAGGCATGTGAAAAACGGCCGGTCAGCATGGAGGCCCTGGAAAGGACCGTTGGTGATATCGAAAAAGCCCTCCAGGAAAGAGGGCTCAAGGAGATCCCGAGCACGGTCATCGGCGAAGAGGTGATGGACCATCTCCACCGGCTTGACGAGGTCGCCTATGTCCGCTTTGCCTCGGTATACCGGTCGTTCAAGGACATCAATGAGTTCATGGACGAGCTTAGGGGCATCCTGAGCAGCAAGGAAACAAAGGCGGAGAAAGAAGGGGCCGGCAATAAGAAGCAGAAATCTGAAGACCGAAGCGAGCAGACGGAGAAATTGCCTTTTCCTCCGGACCCTTGATCCACCTCATCACACCCCATGTCCAACCTCATCGTTGATATAGCAGTCGGCGTTTCCGTGAACAAGACATTTCATTACCACGCGCCTGATGAGCTGAAGGACAGGCTTGTCCCGGGTTCACGCGTGCTCGTGCCGTTCGGGAGCAGACGCATTCCCGGGACGGTCCTCGGTTTCCCGGACAAGACCGACACGGGACGCCTGAAGCCGGTCATCGAAATTCTTGACAATCCGCTCCCCCCTGAACTGCTCGAGCTGTCCCGCTGGATGTCCGATTATTACCTGTATCCCCTTGGTCAGACCATTGAATCCGTGGTCCCGAAGGCGCTGTCCCGCGCCAAGCCGAAAAAGAAAAAGTTTATCAGATTCACCCCTCAGGGGGGCAGGAGTCAGGAGTCAGGAGTCAGGAGTCAGCCGGGGAAAAGGCAGGCTGAGCTTTTACGCATCCTGTCGGATCGTGGCGAGGTCGCGATAGGTGAATTGCAGGCCTTTTCCGCTCACACGATCAAATCCCTCTGTCTATCAGGTCTCGCAGAGATTATTGAACGAGAGGCGGGTGATGATGCCCCTCCGGGGGAATTTGTCCCCGGCGCCCCGCCGGCGCTCATGCCCGAGCAGTCCGAAGCGGCGCGTCTGATCAGGGAAGCGATCTCCGCAGGGACGTTCGCGTCATTTCTTCTGCACGGAGTGACCGGGAGCGGCAAGACCGAGGTCTATCTTCAGGCGATCCACGCGCTTGCCGGCTCAGGAGCGGGCGCGATCGTACTCGTCCCCGAGATCGCGCTCACCCCGCAGCTCCTTTTCCGCTTCAGACAGCGCTTCGGCTGCCGCGTGGCCGTACTTCACAGCGGGCTCACGGACCGTGAACGCGCTGATGAATACCGCCGTATCCAGACCGGCCGGGTGGATGTGGCCATCGGCGCGCGCTCTGCGGTCTTCGCCCCCTTTGCCCGTTTGGGGCTCGTGGTCGTCGACGAAGAGCACGAGAACTCGTACAAACAGGACGAAGGGCTCCGCTATCACGCCAGAGATGTGGCGGTCATGCGCGCCAAATTTCAGAACGCCGTCGCCATACTCGGCTCAGCCACCCCGTCCCTCGAAAGTTATTACAACGCAAAAAGCGGAAAATACTCGTATCTGCGCCTCGCGAACCGCGTGGACCACCGGCCCATGCCCGAGGTCGCGGTCATCGATGTGAAGACACTGCAAACGCCGGCGTTGTTCTCCCCGCGTCTCGTTGAAGGCATTACGCAGAGGCTCGACAGGAACGAGCAGGTTCTTCTGCTTCTGAACCGCAGGGGTTTTTCGTCCGTTCTTATCTGCCGCGATTGCGGCGCGGCCGTCAAATGTCCGGGCTGCAGCGTGTCCCTTACGTATCATAAGAGCGAACGGAAAATCAAGTGCCACTACTGCGGCTATCTCACGCAGCCACCCGACAAGTGTCCGTCCTGCGGCGGCATCGACCTGAAGTTGCTCGGCGCCGGCACACAAAAGATCGAAGAAGAACTGCGGCTCCTGTTTCCCGCTGCGAGGATCAAGAGAATGGACAGCGATACAGTCAAAGGCAGGCAGGCGTACGATACACTGCTCGGGCAGGTGGACCGGAGAGAGGTCGATATTCTGCTCGGCACCCAGATGGTGGCCAAGGGACATGACTTTCCCTCGGTGACGCTTGTCGGCGTTGTGGATGCCGACGTGGGGTTGAACCTGCCGGACTTCAGGTCGGCGGAGAAGACCTTCCAGCTCATCACCCAGGCCGCGGGAAGGGCGGGACGCGGCGATATCACCGGCGATGTGATCATCCAGACCATGAACCCGGAGCATTACTCCATCCTGCACAGCAGGACCCACGACTATGACGGTTTCTACCGCGAAGAGATCTCGTACCGCACCGAGCTTAAGTATCCGCCGGTCAGCAGGATCATCAAGCTCGAGTTCAAAAGCGCGAACGAGTCCTCTGCGGCTGAAGCAGCGAAGACGGCCCGGGACCGCATCCGGAGCCTGGTTAAAGGAAAGGGAATTGTTCTCCTCGGTCCTGCGCCCGCGCCGATCTCCCGGCTGCGCGGCCAGTACCGGTTTCAAATGCTCCTGCTTTCGAGCAAACGGGAGGAGCTCCGTCGTCTTGCCGTTGAGGGAAGAAATGCGGTGGAGGAGAAGTACGGCAGGAAGTGCAAGGTGATCGTGGACGTGGACCCGGTGAATCTGATGTGAGTATGCAAGGAGCATACAACACCGAGAGGGGAACCTACGGCGGCTGTGGCGCGACCGACAGTCTTGTCTGTTTGAAATACACTTGCCTTTCAGCTTAGCATGGTGTATATTTATACACCATAAGGAGGTTCTCATGCCATCGATGCTAAGAAAACAGATTTACATCGCCCCCCGTCAGGAACGCCTTCTCAAAATCAAGGCCTCGGAGCTGCACATCTCGGAATCCGAGCTGATACGCGATGGAATCGATAAGGCGCTAAAAACGGAGACAGCCTCGGCCCATGACCCAAAGGCATGGGACGAGGAAAAAAAATTCATCACTTCGCTCACGAAAAAGCGCGCGGTAAAAGGGGGCAGAAAATGGACGCGCGAGGAACTGCATGACCGCTAAATATCTGGTAGACACTAATCTGCTCGTCTATGCCTATGACAGAAGCGATCCCGAGAAGCAGGCAAAGGCCGTCGAGATTCTGGACGAACTGGTAAAAAACGGGACCGGGATACTGAGTCCCCAGGTCCTCTCGGAATTCTATACCGTGGTTACACGGAAGCTTGCCGCGCCGCTCACTCCACAGGAAGGCTATACAAGCATATCCAACTATATTCGATCATGGAACATGGTTGATCTGACAGGCCTCGTCGTCCTGGAGGCGGTCCGGGGTGTTAGAGACCATCGTTTATCGTATTGGGATTCCCTTATATGGGCCACAGCGAAGATGAATCAGATTTCGACCGTGCTGAGCGAGGATTTTTCGTCTAATTCGGTTATAGAAGGTGTGCGCTTTACCAACCCTTTCAAACGAAAATAAGCGTTCAATCCGTATGGCCAAAACATTCGAACGCGCTGCTCACATGATATTATTGACAGCAAGCAGCTACCCACAATTCCGACTGAAACATGATTAATTTGTTTTATAATAAAAACCCATTTTGCTTCCTGTACTCGTTGTAATTGCATTTCTTTGAAACAGGTCATGTTGCATTCTGTATTCGTTGGAATACCCTAACCCGGACAAGCCGGAATTGTAAAATGCAAATTGAAAATTGTAAAATTGCGGTA
>DATDRO010000189.1:0-17433 GCA_035291685.1 Nitrospirota bacterium
TAGCCAAATTCAAAACGATTGAATTTTTGATATTGGAATTTATTTGTGATTTGGTGCTTGTTATTTGGAGCTTGATTGTTATGATCCTTGACGGAAAAATTCCATCAGGTCCTCTTTCTGAGAAATGGGACAAGCGGCGCCAGGAAATGAAGCTGCTCGGTCCGGTCAACAAGAAGAAGTTCCGGATCATCGTCGTCGGCAACGGCCTTGCCGGCGCTTCCGCGGCCGCTGCCCTCGGCGAGCTCGGCTATAACGTCGACTCTTTCTGCTGCCAGGGCAGTCCCCGCCGGGCCCACAGCATCTGCGCCCAGGGAGGTATCAACGCGGCCAAGAACTATCCGAACGATGGCGACAGCATCGAGCGCCTCTTTATAGACACCGTCAAAGGGGGAGATTTCCGCTCACGCGAGGCGAACGTGTACCGCCTTGCGCAGGTAAGCGGCAACATCATCGACCAGTGCGTGGCCCAGGGCGTACCCTTTGCCCGCGACTATGCCGGCTATCTTATGACCCGTTCCTTCGGCGGGGCTCTGGTCTCGCGCACCTTCTATGCGCGGGGCCAGACGGGCCAGCAACTCCTCCTCGGCGCCTACGGCGCTCTCTCCCGCCAGATCAGAGCAGGCTCCGTCCGCCTTCACCCCCGGACGGAAATGCTCGACCTCGTCGTCGTGGACGGCGAGGCCAAGGGGATCACGGTACGGGACCTCGTGACCGGAGAGGTCCGCTCCTACGCGGCCGACGCGGTCTGCCTTTGCACCGGCGGATATTCCAACGTCTTCTACCTCAGCACGAACTCCATGGGGTCGAACGTGACGGCCGCGTACCGCGCTTACCGGAAAGGCGCGTTCTTCGCGAACCCCTGCTTCACGCAGATCCATCCGACCTGCATTCCCGTCACCGGAGAACGCCAGAGCAAGCTTACCCTCATGTCCGAATCCCTGAGGAACGATGGCGGGGTGTGGGTGCCGAAAAAGAACAATGATACCCGAGCGCCCAATGATATTCCGGAAGGGGAGCGGGACTATTTCCTCGAAAGAAGATACCCGGCCTACGGCAACCTGTCACCGCGGGACATCGCCTCCCGTGCGACAAAGGAGATCTGCGACGAAGGGCGCGGCGTCGGCCCCGGCGGCCGGGGCGTTTACCTGGACCTCACCGGTGCGATCGAACTTCTCGGAGCGGACGTCATCCGTGACCGCTACGGGAACATCTTCGACATGTACGAGCGGATCACCGGCGAGAATGCCTATCAGCAGCCGATGCGCATTTACCCTGCGCCCCATTACACCATGGGCGGGCTCTGGGTCGACTATAATCTTCAGAGCAACATCCGCGGCCTTTTCGTCCTCGGCGAGGCGAACTACTCGGACCACGGGGCGAACCGCCTCGGCGCGAGCGCTCTCATGCAGGGACTGGCCGACGGCTACTTCATTGTGCCTTACACCATAGCCGATTATCTGGCCCGGACAAAACCGGGAACGGTCACTGATTCATATCCGGAATTCAAAAAGTCCCGTGACGAAGTAGAATCATCCACCAAGAAGCTCCTCTCCGTAAAAGGAGGAAAGACCGCCGACGAGTTCCACCGCGAGCTCGGGAGGATCATGTGGGACAATGTGGGCATGACACGGAGCAAAGAGGGCCTGAAAAAAGCGATCTCGATGATCGACGCGCTCCGGGCCGAGTTTTGGGAGAACATCATCGTTCCGGGCAGCGGCCGGGACCTGAACCAGGAGCTGGAAAAGGCGGGCCGTGTTGCGGACTTCCTCGAGTTCGGTGAGCTCATGGCAAGAGACGCCCTCCACCGTGACGAGTCCTGCGGCGCACACTTCCGGGTGGAGCACCAGACCCCCGAGGGAGAGGCCGTGCGCGACGACAAGAACTTCAGCCACGTAGCGGCGTGGGCGTTCAAGGGTATCGACAGGGAGCCCGCGCTTCATACGGAGCCGCTAGTGTTCGAGAGCGTTACACCGTCGGTGAGAAGCTACAAGTAGAAATATTTCAAATATCAAAATCTAAAAACTCGGTCAAGTTCAAAAGATCAAAATGGACGTTTGAATTTTTGACATTGCTTTGAACTTTGGACTTTGAAATTTGACATTATCGGAGCCCTCATGATGAACCTCACATTATACGTCTGGCGGCAGAAAGGTCCTCAGGACAAGGGAAGGCTCGTGCAGTACGAAGCGCGGGACATCAACCCCGACATGTCATTCCTCGAAATGCTCGATGTGGTGAATGAGGGCCTGATCAAAAAAGGTGAAGAGCCAATCGCCTTTGAGCACGATTGCCGCGAAGGGATCTGCGGTTCCTGCTCGCAGGTCATCAACGGCGTCCCTCACGGCCCGCGGAAAAAAACCGCCGTCTGCCAGCTCCATATGCGGCACTTCAAGGACGGGGACAGCATCTACATCGAACCGTTCCGCGCAAAGGCATTCCCCGTCATCAAGGACCTGGTCGTGGACCGGAGCGCCTTTGACCGCGTCATTCAGGCCGGCGGCTACATCTCCGTCCACACCGGAGGTGTCCCGGACGCCAACGCAATTCTCATCCCCAAGCAAGACGCGGACACGGCCATGGACGCGGCCGAGTGCATCGGCTGCGGCGCCTGCGTCGCCGCGTGCCCGAACGGCTCGGCCATGCTCTTTGCCGCTGCCAAGGTGGCCCACCTCGCCTTGATGCCGCAGGGCCGTCCTGAAGCGGCATGGCGTGTCTGCGTCATGACCGAGACCATGTTACAGGAAGGCTTCGGCAACTGCAGCAATCATTACGAATGCGAGGCTGTCTGCCCGCGAGGGATCAAGGTGCAGTTCATTGCCAGGTTGAACCGTGCGTTCATCAAAGCGCAGATACCCGGGAGCGGCTGTCCTCGCGGCCGCGACATGCGGAAAAAATGACCGTACCTGGACGAGAAGGTTGAAAACGAAATGGGAAAATACCCGCCGAGTACAGCAAAGATCACGAAAAACGCGACAGACGAGAGACGGGGAATAGCAGTTTTCGTTTTTAATTCTTGTATTCAATCCAATACTATTATAAAATAGCGTACTTTTTGCGGGGGACCGTCGGTAGTTAAGGAGAAACCATGCCATCTGAGATCATCGTCAATGCGGGCCGGGAGGAGACCCGGGTAGCGCTCCTCGAGAACGGGCTCGTTACTGAAATTTATATCGACCGCAAGAAAGACCGCGGCATTGCCGGAAACGTGTACAAGGGCCGGGTAATGAAGGTCCTTCCCGGCATGCAGGCGGCCTTCATAGACATCGGGCTCGAGAAGTCCGCATTTCTTTACGTCGGTGATGTGTTCGACAGCGCTTCGGAATACGCGCCCATGATGGAGGACGAGGGCCTGGAGCTTGAGGTGGAAACCAAGCGCAAGCGCTCCCACGCCCGGGTGATAGAGGACCTTCTTCAGGAAGGCCAGGAGATAATCGTCCAGGTGTCGAAAGAACCGATCAGCACCAAGGGCGCGCGGGTAACAACATACATCAGCATCCCCGGCCGCTACCTGGTCATGATGCCCGGCATCAACCATATCGGGGTTTCCCGCCGCATAGAGAAAGGCGATGAACGAAAACGGCTTCGCGAGATCGTGGAGAGGCTCCGAAAGCCGAATACCGGCTATATCATCAGGACCGCGAGCGAAGGCAGGAGCGAGGAGGACTTTACGGCTGACATAGAGTTCCTGTCGCGTCTGTGGGAGAACATCCTGAAAAAGAAAGAGAAGGCCTCGGCGCCCGCCCTGCTCCACAATGAGCTCGACCTGATCTTTCGCGTCATTCGCGATGTCTTCACGAGGGATATCGACAGGATGGTCATCGATGCTCCCGAGGAATATCAGCGGGTGAGGGAGTTCGTCGATTCGTACATTCCCCAGCTCAACCGGTACGTGAAGCTCTACGACCATGATGAGCCCGTGTTCGATCACCATGGCGTGGAGATCGAGATCTCGCGCGCCCTCGGCAGGAAGGTCTGGCTCAAGTCCGGCGGATATATCATCGTCGACCAGACCGAAGCGCTCACCACGATCGACATCAACACCGGCAGGTATGTGGGCAAGAGAACGCTGGAAGATACCATTCTCAAGACCAACCTCGAGGCGGTGCGCGAGGTGGCGTACCAGCTACGGCTCAGGAATATCGGCGGCATCATCATCCTGGACTTTATCGACATGGAACGGGAGGACAACCGGCGGAAGGTTTACGCCGCCCTTCAGGAAGCGCTGGTGCGCGACAAGGCCAAGACCACGATCTCCCATATCTCGCCGCTCGGGCTCATTGAGATGACGCGCAAGCGCATACGCGAGAGCCTGGGGCGCACCCTCTGCGAGCCGTGCCCGTATTGTGACGGCCGCGGGTATGTGAAGTCGAGCCGCACCATCTGCTATGAGGTTTTGAGAGAGCTCCGCAGGGCCTTTACCGGGGCCGAGGAGAAAAAGGCGCTCGTGACGGTCAATTCCGTCGTCGCTGATATGCTCTATGACGAGGAACGGGAGGGCGTGGAGGCGCTGGAAAAGGAATTCCAGAAAAAGATCGTCATCAAAGCAGACCCAAACCTGCATCAGGAACAGTATGAAGTGGTGATGGTGTAAGGAGCGCGGCCTCCACCAGGCGCGAGCAGCCGATCTTTCGGTTCTGTTTGTCTTTTTTTGCGGAAAGGAGCGCCCGGTCCGCGGCAAGGACAAGCTCCCTTGCGTTCAGGCAGTCATAAGGATACGACGCGATCCCGATGGTCACGCTCAGAGGAACGTCCCTGTTCGATATCCTCGCGAACCCTTCTTCGATCTCATATCTGATCCTCTCCGAAAACAAGTTAAACGCCTTGGAGAGCTTTGTCTCGGGCAGGATGATCACGATCTCATCGCCGCCGTAACGGGCCGCCAGGTCCGTGCTCCGGATGGCCTTCCTGATCGCCTCGCCCAGCGCCGTGAGCGCTTCATCGCCTGCCTGGTGTCCATGCGCGTCGTTATATTTCTTGAAGTTGTCCACGTCGACGAGCGCGAGGGAAAGCTCATGCCCGTGCCGGTCCGCCCGCTGGAGCTCCCTGCTCAGGAGGTCCTCAAAATACCGGCGGTTGAACAGTCCCGTGAGGCTGTCGGTAATGGCCTGCTGCTTCACGTGATAGTGCGTCCTCGCGTGGTGAATGGCGATCGAGGCGAATGATGCGAGCACCTCAAGGGCCTGGAGGGTGGACGCGGAGAATTTTCTCGAACTGAAGTCATCGAGATAGAGGATGCCCACGACTTCCTGGGAATATTTGAGCGGAACACAGATAAGGGATTTGATGCCTTCGCCCGCCGTGGCAGGGTTGGTGAAAAACGACCTGTTCGTCGAATCCCGGATCACCATCACGGATTTCGATTTGAGGATGCCGGCAGTGGTCCCTCCCCGGCGGACCTTCCACGCGCGGTCGGCAATGAAGTGTTTCGAAAATCCCCGGTGCGCGTGAATGCGCATCGTCGCAGTCTTTGGCGTATACAGAGCGATGCTCCCGGCCATGGTCTTCGTCATCTCCATCGCCTTTTTGATCACGATCGAGAGCGCCCTGTCGAGATCGAGCTGGGAGACGACAATTCTTGCGGTCTCGATGGTATCGAACATCCTCTTGCTGAGCTTCAATGCTGCCATACGCCTGACCCCCTTCTCCCGGAGAGGAGCTTCATCCCCGCGAGATTTCAAGACCAAGAGACACGTCACTGGATAAGAATATTGTCGATCAATCTCGTGCGTCCGAGTCTGACTGCTATGAGCATGACCGCCCGTGCCTCGACTTTCACGAGGGGAGCCAGACTCTGCGGCTCGGCGATCTCAATATAGTCGATCATCATGCCCTTTTCCTTCACGAGCACGGCCCGCATTGCGTCCTTCAATTTCACCGGGTCCCGCTCCCCTGACTTTACCAGTGCTTCCCCCGCGGTCAGGGCGCTGTAAAGCGAACCCGCGGCCCGCTGTTCATCCGCATTCAGATAGCTGTTTCGAGAGCTCATGGCGAGGCCGTCCTGCTCCCTGATCGTGGGAAAGACGATGATATCAACGTCCATGTTCAGCCCTTTGACCATGCGCTTTATCACGACACACTGCTGAAAGTCCTTCTGGCCGAAAAATGCCGCGTGGGGTTTTACAATGTTGAAGAGCTTGGCCACGACCGTGGCGACGCCCCGGAAGTGGCCCGGCCGGACCGCGCCTTCAAGAATATCGGAGAGGCCGTCAACCGTAACATAAACGACGGCGTCTTTCGGGTACATGTCCGCTGCGGAAGGCATGAACAGGACGTCAACGCCCGCGGAATCACATTTTTTTCTGTCGCCTTCCACGTCCCGGGGGTAGCGTTGAAAGTCCTCGTTCGGCGCGAACTGAGCGGGGTTAACGAAGACGCTCACGACAATGACGTCGCACTCCTTCCGTGCCTTCCGAATGAGGGAAAGATGGCCCTCATGCAAAAACCCCATAGTGGGAATGAAGCCGATCCTGCGGCCCGCCTTCCGAACCGATTCTGCCAGGGCCTGCATCTCGGATATGCTGTTTATTACTTTCATATCCCTCTGCCTTTCATGCGCGTTAGAGGCTTGATTGTTTCTCGCCAGATAAACAACACACAGCAAGGCCCGGTGATAATATAAGCAAACTTTGGGCCAGAGCGTCAGGCCATGCGAGTTTATAAATAATACAATAGGTTACTGGGCATACATAAACACGCAAAAATGCTAAAAACCATACGTAATACTAAAATATTACTTTTTATTATTATTTTTAAATGGTCTATGACACTTATCAACAGGTGGCGTGATTTCTCCCTAAATTTGGGTTATTTCACCCACTTCCGGAAAAAGCCCATCACGTGCCTGCGTCTCACTCAAAGAGAATTAAAGCAGGAATGAATTAATTTGGCAAAACCTGCATAATAAACCTGAACAGCATGACGTCGTCGTGTATAACACCTCACGATCAATAAAATTCCTTCAGCGTATCGGCGATCTTTCCGATCTGCGCGTCCTGCCTCACCAGTACTTTCTCCGCGATCATCGGCACCCTCTCTTCCATCGTCGCCCGATTGTTCCGGTAGATGACTCCGAGGGGGATCTTCGGGCCCCACTCCAGCGCCCGGGCAAAAGCAGCGGTCCTGTCCATGGGGTTATGATCCGGGTCGAGGTGATAGACCCTTTGCCGGTACCACTCGTAGGTATTTACCGTGTTGAAGGTAACGCAGGGTTGCAAAATGTCCACGAGGCTGAACCCCTTATGGCTGACGGCCGCCTTGATGAGATTCTTCAGGTGCTCCGTATCCGCGGCAAACCCCCGCGCAACAAAGCTGCAGTCCAGAGCCACGGCCAGGGCCATGGGATTGAGCTGTTCCGAGGGCACGCCGTAGGGAACATTCTTGGTCCTGGTACCCTCGCTCGTGGTGGGCGACGCCTGGCCTTTGGTGAGACCGTAGACCTGATTGTTATGGACAAAAAGCTTGACGTTGATATTGCGCCGCATGGCATGGATCAGATGGTTGCCGCCCTCACCATAGCAGTCGCCGTCGCCGGCAACGGCGATCACCAGGTGCTCGTGGTTCGCCAGGCGATGGCCGGTGGCCACGGGCAGGGTCCTTCCGTGCAGGCCGTTGAAGGTGTTGCATTGCAGATAGTGCGGGAATTTACCTGCCTGACCGATGCCCGAAACAATAGTGAATTGATGGGGCCCGATGTCGAGATCCACCAGGGCGTCCTTGAACGCCTTCAGGATCGGGAAGTTTCCGCACCCCGGACACCACGCCGGGACCTGTCCTCTAAAGTTTTCTGAGGTGAGCATGGAGTTCTCCTGTGAGGCCTTCGACGCTGAAGGGCCTGCCGTCGTATTTCGTGATATGACCGGAGAATTCGTGTCCCGTCTCCGCCCGCATGAGCCGGGCGAACTGGCTTGCGGCGTTCTGTTCGATGCAGATCGTCATCCGCGCGTTCCGCAGCAGCGACAGATAGTCGAACCGATCGGTCAGGGGAAAGGGAAAGAGCTCGCTGAAATGGAGCATGGAGACAGCGTAGTCCTTTGCGAGGACGTCTACAGCCTCTTGCATCACTCCGAATGTCGAACCCCATCCAACGATCACCACATCAGGATCGTGATCTCCGTAGAGAAAGGGCGCAGCGATCTCGTTCCGGATGAGGGGGAGCTTTTTGAACAACCGCTTCTCTACCATCCGGATCCGCAGGGCCGCGTCCTCCACAATGTGGCCCTCCTCATCATGCTCATCGCTGTCGGTAACAACCAAATGCTTTGCGTCGCCGGGGACGCCAAGGGGAGTGACGCCGGTATCGGTGAAGGCGTGGCGCTTGTAGTTCTCGATTTTTCGGAAGGCCTCCCCGCGGAGCCGATAGTCGGTGTATTTCAGACTGCCGGTATCGAACCCTTCATATGTCCACTGCGAATCAGCCAGGTACTGGTCAAAGAGGATCAAGGCGGGTATCTGGTACTTCTCGGCAAGGTCGAAGGCCTTGTTCGTAAGATACAAGGCCTGCTTCGGCGTGCCCGGCGCAAAGATCACTCTCGGAAACTCACCGTGGCCCGCGGAGAGCGCGAACTGGAGCTCACCCTGTTCGGTACGGGTCGGAAATCCCGTGGCTGGTCCGGGCCTCTGGCCCAGGGCGATGACCACGGGCGTCTCGGTCATTCCTGCCAGGGACAGGCCCTCCACCATCAGCGCAAAACCGCCGCCCGATGTTCCGGTCATGGCCCGCGCGCCGGCAAACGAGGCGCCGAGGGCCATGTTGATGGCCGCGATCTCGTCCTCGGCCTGCTCCACCACGACACCGTATTCCTGTTCCTTGCCTGCGATATAGTTCATGATCCCCGTCGAGGGGGTCATGGGATAGGCGGCATAGAACTTCACGCCCGCGGAAAGGGCGCCGAGTCCGATGGCGTCAACGCCGGCGACGAGCATTTTCGGTTTCGGCGATGTTTCTTCTCTGCTTACGGCAAAGGAGCAGCCGGTGCAGCCCTTGACGGCGGAATCGTGCCCTGCCAAGGCCGCGCTCCGGTTCGCCGTGACGATCGCATCGCCCTTTTTCTCAAAAGTCTCTTTGATGATACTCAGGAGAATGTCGATGTCCATGCCAAGCATGCCGAGCACGGCGCCTGTGGCCACCGTGTTCGCCATGATCTTTTCGCCGCCGTGCCTGATTGCCAGGCTCGTGAAGGGGATGTCGAGGAACGCGGGGCCGTCGTGCTTTTCTTTCAGGCTTTCAGAATCGTACATGAGCCGCCCGGAGTCCGCAAGTTCCTTCGCGTGCCGCGTGATGCTCTCCCTGTCCAGGGCCACGATGATATCGATGGCATCCCGCAGCGCGCCAATGGGCCTGTCCGAGAGCCTGATCTGGTAGAAGTTGTGTCCACCCCGGATGCGCGATTCATAGTCCTGGTTCGTGAACACGTGAAGGCCCGCCCGGGAAAAGACACGCGACAGGGTGTCGCCGATGGTCTGGATGCCTTGCCCTGCTTCACCGCCTATTTTGACCGAGTAGTCCATATCGTTCCTTCCAATGCCGCTGGGGACGAAAGGCGCGTCATTTCGGTTTTCAGGTCCCGCTGGACCTACACGTTGAACCCTGCACACCGCTACGAACGCCGGTCAGCCCCGGAGTGAGAGTCGCTGTAAGCGTGCCGTGCGAGGCGGGACATTCTCGCCGGTCAAAGCACAGTGGCACGCTAAGCGACCGAGCGAAGCGGGCTGATTTGCGTCGGCACTCAACTCAAGTACGAAAGAGACAATGTGAATTGATCTGAAAAGACCTACACGTTGAACCTGAACAGCATGATATCCCCGTCCTTGACCACATAATCCTTGCCTTCGGAACGGAGCAGCCCGGCCGCCTTCACCGCCTGTTCGGTCTTATGCTTCATCAGGTCGTCGTAGTGGAACACCTCTGCGCGGATAAATCCTTTCTCGAAATCAGAATGGATCTTGCCCGCGGCCTGCGGCGCCTTTGTTCCCCTGGTGATGGTCCAGGCGCGCACCTCTTTCTCTCCCGCGGTAAGAAAGGTGATGAGGCCCAGGAGATCGTAACCCGCGCGTATCAGGCGGTCGAGGCCGGATTCCTTGAGCCCCATACCCGCGAGGTATTCCTGCCTCTCTTCCTTCGGAAGCTGGGCTATTTCCTCTTCCACTTTACCGGAGATAACGACAGCTCCGGCGCCTTCCGCTGCCGCGATCTTCTTTACGGCGTCAACGTGAGGATTGGGTTTGTCGAGGGCGTTCTCGGCGACGTTGGCAACATAGAGCACGGGTTTGGCGGAGAGCAGATTATAGCTCTTGAGCCACGCGGTCTGCTCTTCGTTATACGCTTCGCGCCGGACAGGCTCTCCCTTTGCAAGCTTTTCCCTGAGCCGCCTCATGAATTCCACTTCGTCCGCGACCTTCTTGTCCCCGGTCCTGACCATCTTCTCGGACTTGAACAGCCGCTTCTCGAGCGCATCGAGATCGGCAAGCATGAGCTCGGCCTCGATGACCTCGATGTCGCTCCGGGGGTCCACTTTACCGGCCACGTGCACCACGTTCGGATCCTCAAAACAGCGGACCACATGCGCGATCGCGTCCACCTCGCGGATGTTGGCGAGAAATTTGTTGCCGAGCCCTTCGCCCTGGGCCGCGCCCTTGACCAGCCCGGCAATGTCCACGAACTCCATGCTCGTCGGCGTCGTTTTTTTCGGCTTATAGATCTCCACAAGCCGGTCGAGCCGCTCATCAGGCATGTCCACAATGCCGATATTGGGGTCGATCGTCGTGAAGGGATAGTTGGACGCCTGCGCCCCCGCAGAGGTGAGCGCATTGAAGATCGTGGACTTTCCGACGTTCGGAAGTCCGACAACACCGCAGTTAAAACCCATGTTTCTTCCTTTCAAAAATCATTCTATCGCAAAGCGGAGAAAAATTCCAAATTACAAGCACCAATAATCAAATAAATTCCAATAGCCAAATTAGAAGCAGAGACTGTTTGGTTGCTGAGATTTGGTCATTGGAGATTATTTGTAATTTGGGATTTGTGATTTGGGGCTTTCTCCCCGCCCCCCGTCTCCGCGTCTGTCCTACTCGAGCGCTTTCGCGCACCTGCCGCAAATATCCGGATGGTCTTTGACCTTCCCGACTTCCTCAAGATACATCCAGCAGCGGGCGCACTTTTTCCCCGTTGCCGGGCCTGCCGCGATCCTGAGCCCTTTCACATCCTGGCCCTGATACGCGCCCGCCGGCGCCTCGGACTCTTTCGCAAGCTCCACTGAGGAAACGATGAAGATAAAGGCGAGGTTGTTTTTGTAATTGTCCAGAAATTCCAGCAGCTCGGGCCCGGCATACAACGTAACGCTCGCGTCAAGGGAGTGGCCGATCTTCTTGTCCTTCCGGAGCGCTTCCAGAACCTTCGCCACTTCGCCGCGCACCTTGAATATCCGGTCCCAGCGCTCTTCGAGCCCGGCGTCAAGATACTTTTCTTCGGTCTTCGGGAAAGCGGCAAGGAACACGCTTTGGGCCGCTGCGCTCTCCTTCATGTAGCCCCAGACCTCGTCCGCCGTGAAGGAGAGCACCGGCGCCATAAGCCTGACAAGCGCCGAGAGGATGGCATGCATCGTCGTCTGGCCCGAGCGGCGTTGAACAGATGTCTGTTTTGCCGTGTAGAGCCGGTCCTTGAGAACATCGAGGTAGAAAGCGCTCATGTCAACGGCGCAGAAGTTGTGGATGGAGTGGAATACGACGTGGAACTCGTAATCATCGTACGCCTTCTTCACGCGCTGAACGAGCTTCTGAAGGCGGAGAAGCGCCCATCGGTCGATCTCCAGAAGATCATTGTCCGCGACCCGGTCCGTGTCCAGGTTGAAATCAGAGAGGTTCCCGAGCAGATACCGGCAGGTGTTCCTGATCCTCCGGTACGCCTCGGCAAGGTGTGTGAGGATCTCCTTTGAGATCCTGATATCGTCGCGGTAATCCGCGGCCGAGACCCAGAGCCGCAGCACCTCGGCGCCGTACTGGTCGATCACCTCCTGCGGGGCCACGACATTGCCCGCGGACTTGCTCATCTTCTTTCCGGAGCCGTCCACCGTGAACCCGTGGGTAAGCACCGTGCGGTATGGGGCCGCGCCCGTGGCGCCGACAGCCGTGAGAAGCGATGATTGGAACCACCCGCGATGCTGGTCGCTTCCTTCGAGGTACATGTCTGCGGGCCGCGAAAGTTCCGGACGCTTTTTGAGCACAGCCGCGTGGCTCACGCCCGAGTCGAACCAGACGTCGAGGATATCCATCTCTTTTTCAAATTCGACGGCCTTGCATTTTTTACACGCTGTTCCTTTCGGGAGCAGTTCGGCCGGGGATTTTGCGAACCAGACGTCGGCGCCTTCTTTCTCCACGATGTCCGCAACGTGATCGATGACGGATTGTTCGAGAAGAAGCTCTCCGCAGGCCTTGCATTTGAACGCCACGATGGGCACGCCCCACGCGCGCTGGCGCGAGATAACCCAGTCGGGCCGGTTCTCGATCATGCTCATGAACCGGTCCTTGCCCCAGCCCGGGACCCACGTGACGGTCTGGACGGCCTCGACGGTCTTTTTAAGGAGGTCCTTTGTTCTCATGGAGATGAACCACTGCTCGGTGGCGCGAAAGATCACGGGGCTCTTGCACCGCCAGCAGTGCGGATAGGAGTGGGATATCTTCTCTTCGGCCATGAGCGCGCCCTTTGCCTTCAAAAGCTCGATGATCGCCTTGTTCGCCTTGAAGACATGCTGGCCGGAGAACTCTCCCGTCTCATTGGTAAACCGTCCTTTATTATCAACAGGCGCGTAGATGTCGAGGCCGTAGCGGAGGCCGGCCTCGTAATCCTCCTGACCGTGGCCCGGCGCCGTGTGCACCGCGCCCGTGCCTGCGTCAAGGGTCACATGCTCTCCCAGGATCACGAGGGAGTCGCGGTCAATGAATGGGTGCCGCGCTTTGAGGCCTTCGAGCTTCCTGCCTTTGAACTTCTCGATGATCTTGTGATCGGTGATTCCGAACTTCTCCAGGGACTGTTTGAGAAGGGCCTCGGCCAGAATAAGGACCTCTCCCTTGCTCAGAACGGCGGCGTAGTCGTATTCAGGATGGAGCGCGATGGCCAGGTTGGCCACGAGCGTCCAGGGAGTGGTGGTCCAGATAACGATCGAGACCTGCTTGCCCTTGAGCGAAGGCAGGGCCTTTGCCGCATCAGGCAAAGAGAACTTCACAAAGATGGACGGGGACTCGTGGTCGGCATACTCCACTTCCGCTTCGGCCAGCGCGGTCTCGCACGAGCCGCACCAGTACACCGGCTTCTTTCCTTTATAAACGCTGCCGTTCCCCGCGAACGTGCCGAGCTCGCGAACAATGGTCGCTTCATAGCCGTAGTCCATGGTGAGATAAGGGTTCTCCCAGTCGCCGAAAACCCCCAGGCGCTTGAACTCGTCGCGCTGGATATTGACGAACTGCCCGGCATACTCGCGGCAGAGCTTGCGGATCTCCAGCCGGCCCATGGTGTCTTTCTTCGGCCCGAGGTTCTTGAGCACCTGGTGCTCGATGGGGAGGCCGTGACAGTCCCACCCCGGCACGTAGGGGCACGAAAATCCTTCCATGGTCTTGAACTTGACGATGATATCCTTGAGGATCTTGTTAAGGGAATGACCGATGTGGATGTGGCCGTTCGCGTACGGAGGCCCGTCGTGCAGGATGTAACGCGTGCCGTTCTTGTTCCGTTCCAACAGGAGACGGTAGATATCCTTTGTCTGCCACCCCGCGATGACGCGGGGTTCAAGGTCCTTGAGGCTGGCCTTCATGGGAAAATCCGTCTTCGGCAGATTCAGCGTTGCCTTGTAATCCATTCAGCGCATCCCTTCCGCTCCGCACTCCGCATTGACTGTGCGTGTTCATAAAATCTATTTATAAAACTACTTGGGTTTGCCGTGAGCGAAGGCTCAGCAAGCGTGCAGTGAAGGCATAACGAACGCCGCATCAGCCAAAACAGCGCGTGCAAAGCGTAAGCGCTGCAGGTATAAGCAATCCACCCTGTCATACAAGAAAGCCTGATAGCACGCTATGAGCCGGAGCGAATGGCGGACCCAGGTCGTTACAGCCATTTAATCCACGGCCTCGTCCACCTGTTTCTTCTTCTGCGTCTCGATCTGCCCGCCCTGGTCAAGCATATAGAACTGGCCTGTTCGCGGACCTTTCTTGACATCCGCGTACTGAGTGGGCTCGGTCCCGCGCCGGAACACATCGAGAATGGCATCAACCGAATCTTCTCTCGCAAGGAGGCCGCTCTCGGGATCTATCTTGAGCGAAACGACATCCTCGGGCATGGGGAATTCCTCGGCCGGCTTGTCCGCGAGCGCCCTTGCCATGGTCCCGATCCAGATCGGGAGCGCCGCCCGCGCGCCGGTCTCCCGGTCGCCCAGGGACGCGGCCGCATTGTCATATCCCACCCACACGCCCGTCGTTATGGTCGGGGTGTATCCGATGAACCAGGCGTCAACATAGTTGTTCGTGGTGCCGGTCTTGCCTGCCACGGGCTTGCCCAGGGCCTTTGCGCCCCTGCCCGTGCCCTCTTCCACCACGCTCCTGAGCAGGCTCGTAAGCAGGTAGCACGTCGTCCCGTCGAGCGCCTCCTTCGGGTCCGGCTGATAGCTTTCGAGCGCGATGCCGCTGCCGTCCACGACGCTCTTGATGATAATAGGCTCCGCCCGCACTCCCTGGGCCGCGAAGGTAGAGTAGGCGGACGTGAGCTCAAGGGGCGTGACGACCGATGATCCCAGTGCCGTGGTGTAATCGTTGTTGATGGGGCTCGTGATGCCCGCCTTCCGCGCAAGGTCCACCGTTTTGTTCAGCCCGATGGATTCGAGGAGCCGCACGGTCACCGCGTTCCGCGAGAGTGCGAGCGCCGTGCGCAGACGCATGGGGCCGAGGAACCGCTCATCGTAATTTCCCGGCTTCCAGCCTTTCTCCAGCTCGGTCTTCTCGTGAATGACCGGCAGGTCCATGACAACGCTCGCCGGGGTGTAGCCGTTCTCGAGCGCCGCGGCGTAGATAAACGGCTTGAACGACGACCCGGGCTGGCGCCTGGCCTCGGTCGCGTGGTTGAAACCTCCCTCGACGAAATCATACCCGCCGACCAGGGCGCGTACATACCCCGTGTTCGGTTCAAGCGAAACGACCGCGCCCTCCACAAGCGGCGTCTGGTCGAGAATGAATGAAGCAAGTTTCTTCGTCTTGTCGTAGTCCTTGAGCCGGACCTTGATGATGTCTCCCGGCTGAATGATCTCCATCGGTTTCTTGAACTCGTCGGGAGCATCGCGCGTCTTTTTCGGTTTGATGAGCGCCCAGGCCATGTCTTCCTGCACGATATAGCCGATGAGCCCCCGGCCCCTCACCTGGATATAGTAGTCGCCGACGGCGAGCACATGGGCATTGAAGACCTCGCCCGGCTTTACCATCAGCCGGAGCGATCCCCACTGGATGGGATTGGCCTTGAGCGCCTTAAACCCGATGCGGCCGCGGAACCCCTGCCGCTTGTCGAGCGCACGGAGCCCTTCCTTGAGCGACGTGAACGCCGCGCGCTGCAGATCAAGATCGATGGAGGTATAGACCTTGAGCCCTCCGGTGTAAAGCTTTTCTTCTCCGTACTTGTTTTCAATATATTTCCGTATATAGTCCACGAGATGCGGCGCAAGCTCTTCCTGCGGCCTCAGGTTCTCAAGGTTGAGCGGCTGGTTGTAGATCTGCATAATCTGGGCCTCTGTGATGAACCCTTCATCCGCCATCCTCCGGAGGACCTGCCACTGCCGGAGCTTCGTCAGATCAACGTCACTGTAGGGAGAGTAGACCATCGGCGCCTTGGGCAGTCCGGCAAGAAGCGTGGCCTCGGCCTGGTTGATGTTCGAGACGTCCTTCCCGAAATAGGTCTTGGCCGCCATCTGCACGCCGTAGGCCCCGTGACCGAAGTAGATCTTGTTCAGATAGAGCTCGAGTATCTCCTCTTTTGTGAGCTCTTTCTCCAGGCGCCGCGCCAGCATCACCTCTCTGATCTTCCGGGTGATCTTCCGCTCCGGAGAAAGGAACACCACCTTGGCGAGCTGCTGTGTAATGGTGCTTCCGCCCTGCTTGAGCCGTATGGCGATGATGTCCTTGAACGCCGCCCGGAGGATGCCGCGGTAGTCGAGGCCCTTGTGCTGGTAGAACCGCGGGTCCTCGGTCGCGAGAAAGGCGTTCTGCATGAACTTCGGGATCCGGTTGAGCGGCACGTAGATGCCTTTCTCGACCTTGATCTGGCCCAGGACCCGTCCGTCCTCCGCGAGGATAAGCGTGCCGGGCAGGGGCTTATAGTCCTTGAGCGACTCCACCGTCGGCAGGTTGATCGAGAGCACGAGGAAGAGCAGCGCGACGAAGAGGATGGCGAGAACGCCGCCGAGGAACAGGAGGACGATGATCTTCCTCACCGTGAGCGCGCGAAGCCACGGCTCGGCAGTGTTGAGCCAGAACGTCTTCAGCCGCTCCGCAAGACGCATGGAAAAGTCTTTGATTTTATTGAACCCCGTTTTGATCATATTTGTTTTCCCTCGTTAAGCGTAACGATTATAATAGCATCACGGGGTCATAAAATCAAATCAAAAAGTTTAATTCCAGCGGCGTCAACCGGTACCGGTGAACCCACCGGTAGATAGTTCTGTGCAAGCGTCAAAACTTGTCTCGACAGCATAACAGTTACCTTATAGAGTGAACAATAAAGCAATAAATCCCGCAACGAGGAAAAACGATGTTTCCGTACGAAAAAGCCCTTTTACAGAGGATTTCAGACCGGGCTCGGCGGCAGTTTCCGGGCAGGATTGTATCCGTTCATGCCTTCGGCTCGCGGGTGCGGGGAAACAACGATACGTGGTCCGACTTCGACGTCCTCGTGGTTGTCAAGGACAAGGATCCCCTGCTTGAGTCCGGGATCATCGGCATTTTTGTGGAAGAGGAAATGCCGGCCGGCGCGTCTTTTACGCCGGTCGTCAAGGACGTCCGGGCATTCGAGTTGGAGAAGAAACACCACACCCCGTTCTATGAAACCATCATCAAGGAAGGGGTGCCGGTATGACCCTTGAACAGCAGGACAAAAAGTCCCTGAGTGATGTGCGGATGGCAAAGGCAAGGGAGTTTCTCAAAGATGCCCGGGCGAACCTGAGCGAGGGGAGGCACGGGACCGCCGTCAACAGAAGCTACTACGCAGCCCTCAGCGCGGCGCGGTCCATTCTGATCCTCGAAGGCGTGAACCCCGAGCTGATAGCAAGACCAAGAACTCTGAGCTTAATTGCAGTGAATTGGCCGGAGAACCGCGCGGTCAGGTGTTCGAACTTTTCAGATATGATAGAATAGCGTCTCTATATTGTTCAAAATCCTTGAGATGTTTTTTGAGAATGGCGATCACGATCT
>DATDRO010000190.1:0-6140 GCA_035291685.1 Nitrospirota bacterium
GCCATCGGCGCGGGCATCCAGGGCGCGGTGCTCACCGGCCAGGTGAAGGATGTGCTGCTTCTCGATGTCACGCCCCTGTCTCTCGGCATTGAGACCCTCGGCGGCGTGACCACGAAGATCATCGAGCGGAATACCACCGTCCCGACGAAGAAAAGCCAGGTCTTCTCCACCGCGTCGGACAATCAGACGGCGGTCTCCATCCACGTGGTACAGGGCGAGCGCGAGATGTCGGCGGACAATAAGACGCTGGGCCGCTTTGAGCTCGTGGGTATTCCGCCTGCGCCGCGCGGCGTGCCGCAGATCGAGGTGACCTTTGATATCGACGCGAACGGCATTGTTCATGTTACCGCCAAGGACCTCGGAACGGGCAAGGAGCAGTCCATCAGGATCACCGCGTCGAGCGGGATGAGCAAAGAGGAGATCGAACGGGCCCTCAAAGAGTCTGATGCTCATGTGGCGGAGGACAAGAAAAAACGCGAGGTCGCGGAGGCCAGGAACGAGGCGGACAATCTCGTCTACTCTGTTGAAAAATCCATGGCCGAATACGGCTCCAAGCTCACCGAAGCGGAGCGCGCGGACATTCAAAAAGCGCTTGAACAGACAAAGAGCGTCAAGGACGGTACGGACGTCGATGCGATCAAGAAGGCGGTGGCCGAGCTTTCACAGGCGTCGCATAAGATCGCCGAAGAGGTCTACTCCAAGATGAACAAGGCACAGGAACAGAAACATAAAGATGACACCGGGGCGAAAAGCGGCGACGGCGGCAAGCCGGAAGAGAAGGTGGTCGAGGCAGAGTTCGAGGAAGTCGATAAAGACAAAAAATAGGACCTGATGGTTACGGGAGGGGATAGCGGCTACGGAGGCGGAACAACATGTCCGGTCCGTCTGCTATCCTCTTTTTGTGGAAAAATCCTTTACCACAGAGGCCACAGAGAAAAGAGAAAGCACGTACTCGCAGGCCACACGGACAGATGCTGATACGACGAGATCCTTCGTGCTCAGGATGATAAAGCGACAATCTGCATACCCTGCGAATCAAGGCTTTTTGCTCTATCCGGCTCTGCTGCAGGATTTTTGTGAAAGGGAACATGGCAAAAGATTACTACGGACTTCTCGGCGTTCACCGGAACGCCACTGACGCGGAGCTGAAGCGCGCCTATCGCCGGCTCGCGCACGAGCACCATCCGGACAAAAATGCCGGAGATAAAGCGGCCGAAGAAAAGTTCAAAGAGATCAACGAGGCCTACGAGGTCCTGTCCGATTCTCAGAAGCGGGCATACTATGACCAGTACGGCACCGCGCCGGGCGCGCAGGGTCCCGCCGGGTTCGGGGCAGGCGCGGGCATGGGGGACATCTTCGGAGATATCTTCGAGGAATTTTTTGGCGGAGGCCGCGGCAGGACAAGAGCGACCGCCGGAGATGATCTCAGGTTCAATCTCAAGATAACCTTCGAAGAAGCCGCCTTCGGCACCACGACCAAGATCCGGGTGCCCCGCTTCGAGCGTTGTCCCGATTGTGACGGGACCGGCGCGAAATCCAAGGAGGGCGTCTCCACCTGTACCAATTGCCGCGGCACGGGTCAGATGCACGTGCAGCAGGGATTTTTCAGCATTACCCGTACCTGCAGCCGCTGCGGCGGTGAGGGCAGGGTGATCACCGATCCCTGTCCCGCGTGCCATGGCCGGAGACGGGTCGAGCGCGAGAGAACGCTCTCGGTGAGGATTCCTGCCGGCGTGGAGACGGGCAATACCATTCGCCTGAGCGGCGAAGGCGGTCTCGGCGCGTACGGCGGCCCGCCCGGCGACCTCTACGTTTATCTTGCCGTGGAAGACCATCCCCTTTTCACCCGGGACGGACAGGACATCATCTGCGACGTGCCGCTCAGCTTTATGCAGGCGGCACTCGGCGCCGAGATCGAGGTCCCCACCCTGAAAGGCCCCGAAAAGATCAAGGTTCCTTCAGGAACCCAGCCGGGCCATATCTTCAAGCTCCGGGGCAAAGGGTTCCCGCACCTTCGCGGCTCAGGTGCAGGCGACCAGCTCGTCAGGGTGATGATCGAAGTCCCTGCGAAGCTTACATCCAGACAGAAAGAGCTGCTGCAGGAATTCGAACGCCTCAGCAGCGAGGACGCCACGCCCATTTCCAAGGGATTTATTGAGAAGGTGAAGGAACTGTTCGGCGAGAAAGCGAAGAAGTAGTTCATATCACGCAATGTGGAAAAAGAAGGCAGCCTCTTCGCGCGGCCGCGCAAGCGCGCTGACAAAGGGTCGTTGCCGGACAGGCCTGTTGAAGGCCATATCAATATAATCGCGTTGTTTTTTCGGTTCAACGTACCGGCGCTCCTGGGCGCTGCTTTCGCTCAGAGCCAGCCTTCTCCTCTGATGCACGATACTTCGCGATGAACCAGAAGTAGTTTCATCAGAGCTCTTGCGGAGGCGTGAATGATCCCGTATCCGAATATCGATCCTGATATCATTCGAATCGGTCCCATCGCCGTCAGATGGTATGGGATGATGTACGTCATCGGGTTCGTATCGTCCTACCTTCTGGTCAAACACCAGATCAAGAAACAGGGTCAGGGGCCCAGGGTCAAGGGGCAAAAATATCCCAGTGCCTTTCTCGATTCCCTCTATACCTATATCGTCCTCGGCCTTATGGTCGGAGCGCGTCTGGGATATGTGGTTTTTTACAACCTTTCCTTCTATATCCAACACCCGCTGGATGTCTTTGCCGTGTGGGAGGGAGGTTTGTCGTTCCATGGCGGACTTATCGGAAGCGTCCTTGCGGGAATATGGTGCTGCAGGAAATTCGCGAAAGACCCGTGGCAGGTTTCAGACCTCGTCATGGCTACGGCGCCGATCGGGCTCGGTCTCGGGAGGCTGGGAAATTTCATCAATGGAGAGCTGTACGGCAGGGTCGCCGATGTTCCCTGGGGCATGGTTTTCCCGAACGGCGGACGGCTCCCGCGCCATCCATCGCAGCTTTACGAGTTTTTCCTGGAAGGCGTCGTGCTGTTCTCTCTTCTCTGGACGTTGAAGGACAGGGGCTTCAGGGCGGGCGTTCTCACTTCGCTCTTTATTATGATCTACGGCCTCTTCAGATTTTCTGTTGAGTTCTTCCGGGAGCCCGACCAACAGCTCGGGTTCATCGCAGGCCCCTTTACGATGGGCCAGCTCCTGAGCCTTTCCATGGTGTTCATCGGGACCGGTATTTTCTTTCTGCGAAAAAAACGATCGTGAAGCACGCTGTCATGCGCTGCTCATGTCTCCATTATGATCCAGACAGCCCTCTCTCAATTTGACATCCCCGGAACGTTTGTGCAGGCCGCGCGGTTCGGCTCCGGCCTCATTAACGATACCTACCTCTGCGAGTTCAAGGACCATAACGCTGTGCGCAGGTACATTCTTCAGCGGGTCAACCCGTCCGTGTTCAGGCAGCCGGAACAGGTGATGGAGAACGTGGAAGTTGTTACCGCGCACATCGTGAAGAGGCTCCGCGCAGAGGGAGTCGCAGACCCGTACAGCGTTACCCCCGCGCTCATTCGCGGGCGAAGCGGCGGCTCGTACTCCGTCGACCGCTCGGGCGCGTTCTGGCGTTTGTTCCATTTTATAGAATCCGGCACGGTATTCGAAAAAGTCGCCGGCGTTCGCCACGCCTTCGAGATCGGCCGGGGGCTGGGCAGGTTTCAGGCGCTCGTCGCGGACCTGCTCCCGGAGAAACTTCACGATACCCTTCCCGGCTTTCATTGGACGCCCCTGTATCTTCAAGAGTTCGATCATGCAGTACAGGAGAATAAGAAAGGCCGGGCCCGGGAGGTCGACAGGGAGCGGGCATTCGTGTACCGAAGGATGCAGCTTGCGCCCCTTCTCACCGGTCTCGTGGACGCCCGTCAGATACCGGTGCGCGTGGTGCACAACGATCCCAAGGTGAACAATGTGCTCATCCATTCGGTGACCGGGGAGGCCATATGTATGATCGACCTGGACACGGTGAAGCCCGGCATCGTATTGTTCGATTTCGGCGACTGCGTGCGCTCCGCGGCCAACCCTTTGGGTGAGGACGCGGAAGACCCGGACACGGTCGGCATCGATCTGTCGCTCTTTGAGGCCGTGGCAGGCGGATATCTCCGCGAGGCGTGCGCGTTCCTGACCGAAAAAGAGATCGAGATGCTGGCCGTGTCGGTGAAGGTCATTACCTTCGAGCTCGGTCTCCGTTTCCTGACGGATTACCTCCGCGGAGACACCTATTTCAAAATACGGTATCCGACGCACAATCTCCATCGTGCTCGCGTGCAGTTCCGTCTGCTCGAAAGCATCGAGACGAACGGGACGAGGATGGAGTCCATCATCAGGAACATCCTGTCCCAAATGAACAGCGGCGAGAAATGATATAGATAATTGGTGGTATACTATTAAATAGAAGGAACGTTTTTTACCCCAGTTCAGTATCCCGACAGGAATGAAAAAGGGTGGCGAGATGCCGCAGGCCGCTAAGCTGGTTCTGGTGTGCATGTTCTGTATAGGCTTGATCACCGCGATCGTCTATCTGGTGAAATGGTTCTGGTGATCGGCTGTGTGTTATGGTCTTTCGGTCCGATCTTCCCCCTCTCCGAAATTTGAAAAAAGACATCAAAGGAGGTGATGCGTTATGAAGAAAAACATGGGAACAACTGACCGTGTCATCCGAACTGTCGTTGCTGTTGTTATCGGGCTCCTCTATTTTACGGGTACGATCAGCGGCACGCTTGCGGTCGTGTTGAGCATCGTTGCCATCGCTTTCCTGCTGACGAGCGCCGTCGGTTTCTGTCCGAGCTATCTGCCGTTCGGCATTTCGACAAAAAAGAAAGAATAGAGCATGATCCGTTGCGCAGGGCCATCGGAACACGGGTGGTCCTGCCGCCGATGTACGAGGGAATAATCCCATCCATTACGCTTCCAGGAGGCATCCCATGCGAAAGACAACAGCGTCCATGCTGTTCTTTTTGGCCATCCTGTCTATTTCGACCGCCATCATCGCTTCTGATAAAGATAAAAAAACAGATGAACTGACCAGTGCCCGCGTGAGCCCCCAGACACAGGGCTGTCTGGGGTGCCACAGCATGTATACGCCGGGGATCGTTCACGACTGGTTCTCGAGCAGGCATTCACAGACGACGCCTGCCGATGCCCTGAAAAAACCCGTGATCGAGCGGCGGATCTCGGTCGACAAACTGCCTGACGACCTCTCCGCATATGCCGTGGGGTGCTACGAATGCCACAGCAGGAACCCCGAAAAGCACAAGGACAGCTTCGAGCACATGGGATTTAAGATCAACGTCGTCGTGACCCCGAATGACTGCAAGACCTGCCATCCCGCTGAAGTCATGCAGTACGCAGGGAGCAAGAAGGCGAATGCCATCAAAAATCTTATGGGGAATCCCGTTTACCATGCCCTCGTGGACACGATCACGGGTGTCAAAAAGGTTGTGAACGGCAGGATAACAACAGAGAAGCCTTCGGAAAAGACCCTGCATGACAGCTGCCTCGGGTGCCACGGAACAAAGGTGGAAGTAAAAGGGTTGAAGACCGTCACAGCGGCCATGGGGGAGATATCCGTACCGAATCTTACGAACTGGCCCAATCAGGGCGTGGGGCGGGAAAACCCCGACGGCAGCTTCGGCGCATGCACCGCATGCCACCCGCGGCACGGTTTTTCGATCGAAGTGGCGAGGGAACCATATACCTGCGCACAATGTCACCTTGAACCCGATGTGCCTGCCTGGGATGTTTATAAAGAGAGCAAGCATGGGAACATCTTTTTTTCAAAAAACCGTGAATGGGATCTCACGGCAGTGCCATGGACCGTCGGCAGGGACTTTAAGGCCCCTACCTGCGCGGTCTGCCACAACAGTCTTGTTGTGTCACCTTCCGGCGCTGTTCTTGCCGAGCGGACGCACGACTTCGGCGCGCGGCTCTGGGTAAGATTGTTCGGCCTGATATACAGCCATCCGCAGCCGCTGTCCGGCGATACAACGATCATTAAAAATAAAGACGGCCTCCCGCTCCCGACGACGTTTTCCGGCCTTCTTGCATCGGAATTCCTGATCGATAAGGCCGAGCAGGAGAAACGTTTGCACAGCATGAAGGTCATCTGCAACGGCT
>DATDRO010000191.1:0-6669 GCA_035291685.1 Nitrospirota bacterium
CTGATGGAGGAACACCCGGCCGCGAATTCTCCCGCATCCGGGATCGCGAAGACGCCCTCTCTGCTGCGGCTTGAATGGTTTGGCCTCTCGGACACCGGCGTGGTGAGGGACCACAACGAAGATTCTTTCTTCTGCGCGGGAAAAGAGGACACGGGTCTCTTTGTCGTGGCCGACGGCATGGGTGGACACGACGCGGGCGAGGTTGCAAGCAGAATCGCCGTTGAAACAGTATGCAGTTCCGTGCGTCAAGCAGCGGAAAAGGATGACGATCCCGTCGAGCTTATCAGATGGTCCGTTCTGCGGGCGAACGAGGCGGTCGTTCGTGAAGGAACAAAAAACGGCTCGAACATGGGCACCACCCTTGGGGTAGCTCTGGTCGCGGAAAATACGGCGTACATCGCGAGCGTCGGGGACAGCAGGGTCTACTGGATCGATAACGGGTCCATCAGCCAGATAACCGAGGACCACTCCCTGGTGGCAAAGCTCGTGGCCGCGGGAAAGCTCACGAGAGAAGAGGCGAGAAATCATCCCAAGTCAAACCTCCTCTATCGTACTATCGGCTCCGAGGAAAACGTGAAGGTGGACACCTTCACGATAGGGCTCAAAAAGAACGGATGCCTTCTGCTCTGCACTGACGGGCTCTGGGGCGAGGTGACCGATGTGGACATTCATCAGGCGTGCGCAACCGAAAAAGATATTCGCGCCGCATGTGCCAGGCTGATCAGTACGGCGAACGAGAACGGCGGAAAGGACAACATCACGGCGGTGATGGTGAGGGTGCTGTGAATTGCGGGCTATGGAGCGAGCCGACCGCGTCGGCGTAAGGAATTGACGGCAACACGGTTGCCTTGGTCCAAATAGAAAGGAGGAAATCACCATGGCAAATGAACTGAATATACGATGCATCATGAACAAGGACGCGCTGCCGGTCACGGGCGCGGAGCAGGCTGTCTACGCGCTCGTGGATATCAAGGCCGGAGGGAAAAAGGCGTTCGGCGCCATGCCGGCGAACTTCGGCCTTGTGCTCGACCGGAGCGGCTCCATGGACGGCGAGAAGATGAACAACCTGAAAGAGGCCGTGGGTTATGTGGTGGACCATCTGGGCGACGGCGATCTTGTGTCGGTCACGATATTCGACGACCAGGTCGAGACGCTGATACCGAACCAGCCCGCGAAGAACCGGGAAGCGATCAAGGCGGCCCTCGCAAAGGTGATCCCCCGCGGCGGCACCCAGATATCGGACGGGCTCAGGGCGGGGCTGGCGGAGGTGAAGAAGGGCCATTCTCCCGAGCGGGTGAACCGGGTGCTTTTGCTCACGGACGGCCAGACCTGGGATGATGAGGACGCCTGCCTGAGGCTCGCGGAAGAGGCGGGGAAACAGGGTGTTGCCATCACGAGCATCGGGATCGGAGAGGAGTGGAACGAAAAACTGCTGCTCCAGATAGCGGAAAAATCACTCGGCAACTCGCACTGGATACAGAACCCTATCGCCATCCTCGACGCGTTCAGACAGGAAGTCGAAGGCATGCAATCCGTCGCCGCTTCAAACCTCAAGGTCACGGCCCGGATGAGTCAGGGCGTGAAGCCGGTCAGGGTGTTTTCCACCATTCCGATGATCTCGGACGTGAGCAGGAAGGCAGTGCGCGGCGTGAACGTTATCGCGGACCTCGGCACGCTCGACGGCAAGAAGGGACAGGCGGTCCTCATCGAGGCCACGGCCCCGGCGCAGAAAGCGGGAAAGTTCCGGCTCGGCCAGGTGGAGATCACGTATGATGTCCCGTCTCAGAACATCAGGGGGCAGAGCATCAAGACCGATATGTTCGTCACCTTCACCGCGGACGCAGCAGTTGCCGCAAAGGTGAACGCCGAGGTGATGAACCTTGTAGAGAAGGTGAGCGCCTTCAAGCTCCAGACACGGGCGCTGTCCGAGGCCGAGGCAGGCAATATCGCGGCAGCGACCCAAAAGCTCCAGGCTGCGGCAACCGTGCTCCTGAACCTGGGCGAGGACGACCTTGCGAAGGCGGCCGAGCGCGAGATCCTGACGCTCAAAAAGACCGGAACGCTGAGCGCAGCGGGTACCAAGAAACTGGAATACGGCACGCGGAAACTGACGCAGGCGTTGACGGAAGCGATGAAGTAAGAATATGGAGCGAGTCCCGCCGAAGGCGTGATTCCCTCGGACCAAATCACGGCAACATGGTTGCCTTGGTCCAAAAAAAGAAAAGGAGGACACTACCATGAAATGCAAAGAATGTGATATGGAGAACATTGACGGTGCGCTCTTCTGTGAAGAGTGCGGGGCAAAGCTGGACATGATGGAGCCGTTACAGGACACGGCTGTGGAGACGGGGAACGGCTCGCAACTGGTACTCACATCCAGGGATGGGAGCAAACTCGACATCCCCGCCAAGGACGAAGTGGTCATCGGCAGGGATGATCCGGTAAGCGAGGTGTTCCCGGACCTGGACCTGACGGATCTGGGCGGAATGGATAGCGGCGTGTCGCGCAAGCACGCGATCATCCATCGGACGGGCGCGGAGTATACCATCGAGGACCTTGAATCAACGAACGGCACATACGTCAACAAGAAAAGGATCCAGCCTCATGTGCCCCAGGCGATCAAGGCCGGAGACGAACTCCGGTTCGGAAAGCTGGCGCTTGCAGTGCAGGCAGCGTGAAGCAAACAAGGGTCAAGGGGCCGGGGTCATGGGTCAAGGGATGAGATCAATAAATTATGTCTTCTGACTTCTGGCTTCTGGCTCCTGTCTTATTTGGAGGCAACCATGCCCAGATCATCAAAAATATCATTATACGCCCTCGCAGGCGCGCTCGGAGGCTCCGCGGTCTGGATGTTCATCCTCATGCTCTCGAATGTCCTGGGCAGCGGACCGCTGACGGAGCTTCTGCTCGGCGCCCTCTCGGGCATGTTCATCGGCGGGTTCATCTGGAGCCATGAGGCCATAACCGGCCGTCAGTTCCACGCCGCGCTGCGGCGGGCAGGCTACGGCGCCGCGGCAGGAATTCTCGGAGGCGCGGCCGGCGCTATTCTCGGCAGCACGGTGTTCACCGCCCTGGGCAGGTTCGTCGTGGACCACGGCGGATTCAGCGCTTCCCTCGGCATATCGCTCTCGGTCGCGTTCGGTTGGGCCATCCTCGGCGCGGCAGTGGGCGCGAGCGGCGGCATGATGATCCGTTCGCGTGAACGGATTGTCTACGGCCTGGCCGGTGGTTCTCTCGGCGGTTTCCTCGGAGGCATCCTGTTCAACGCCCTTTCGGCAACGAATGTCTGGTCAGCCCTTGCCGGGCTTTTTTCCCTCGGGGCGTGCATCGGCGGCTTTATCAGTCTTGTTGAAGAAGCGTTCGTTTCGGCAAAGGTCAAGGTGATCAAGGGCAGGCATATCAACCGGGAATTTCCGATACTCAAAGAAATGAATTCCATCGGCAGGGACGACCGTTCCGATGTCTGCCTGTCCGGCGCGGAAGGCGTCGGCATGCAGCACGCTTTTATTACCAGGAAGAAAGGTTCCTTTTCGATAGAACAGGGACAGGGAGGCACCGGCGTGTACGTTAATCATCAAAAGACGGAAAAGTGCCGGCTCTCTGACGGCGATGTTATCCGCATAGGAAGCATCCTGCTCATGTTCAATGCCGTGAAGAAGGCGGCGGCAGCTGTTGTCATCTTCCTTTTGTTCGGCAGCCTGACCATGGTCCCGGGCACGTTATCAGCGGAAGAAGCGCGCGATGTGCGGATCACGCAGTTCGATCTGAGCGACTTTCCCCTGGTCAAGGCCTATGTTTCCATTCTCGACAGGAACGGCAAGGCGGTGACGGGTCTCGGCAGGCAGGATGTGACACTCACGGAAAATGGCCGTCCCGTCGCAATAAAAGAAATGAGAATGGGCGGGACGTCGGGAAAACGGGAACCTCTTTCACTTTCGCTTGTGCTCGATAAGAGCGGTTCCATGACCGGCGACAAGATCGCCCGCGCCAAAGAATCGGTGCTTCGGTTCATCTCGCTCATGGAGCCCGGTGACCGGGCATCGCTGTTCGCGTTCAGCGACGATGTGATGGAAATCGAGTCGCTGACCGGCAACGGGGAAAAACTGAAAAAGGCGACTCTGTCTCTTCAGCCGGGCGGACACACCGCTCTCTATGATGCGATCGTCAGGGGAGCGGATTCGGTAAAGGGGTCCTCAGGCCGCAGGGCGGTGATCGTGTTGTCCGACGGCATCGCGAACAGAGGCGTGATGAACATCGACCAGTCCGTTGATTTTGCGATCAAGGGCTACGTGTCCGTGTACGTGATCGGTCTTGGCGAGGACGTGAGGACCGCGCGGCTTGAACGGATCGCGCAGGAGACCGGCGGGACATACTTTTTTACGCCCTCGCCCGAAGGTCTTGCCGCGATCTATGAGACCATCAGCCGCAGGATAAAGAATGAATACGTGATCACCTACGAGACCGGACAACGCGGCGAGTATCTCCGGAAGGCATCACTTGAATTAAAGAAGAGGACAAGGGCCGAGCGGGCCTATTTTCAGCCGAAATCATCGCTTTTCGGCGCAGGCGGCAGGGTCCCCGGATGGGCATTGGTAATCCCGCTCATGAGCATCGCGGGGCTCGTGGGCATATCGCTCAGGAACATAGAGCGCCGTTATCGGACAGGACACTTGAGCGTGGTACAGGGGAGGGCGTCACGGAAAGAGATCGACATCAACACGGTCATAAGCCTCGGCAGGGACGAGCGGAACGCCGTCGGCCTGTTCCAGGACAACCGGATCGATCAATATCACGCTGAAGTCCAGAAAGAGAACGGCCGCTATTTCATAAAAGACAAGGGAACTTCATCCGGGACGTTTGTGAACCGGAAAAAAATATCCGGGCAGTGCACGCTCTCGGACGGGGATGTTATCGATATCGGCAGCGCGAGGATCGTGTTCAGCCAGGGAAGCGGGCATACCTGTCCGGCTTGCGGAAGTCCGGCGAGGAGCAAGGCGAAGTTCTGTCCGAAGTGCGGGGTGAAGACAACATAGGGTCAAGGGTCCAGGTTCATGGGGCAAGATTCATTCTGACTCCTGGCTTCTGGTTACTTGTATGAAGAGGCTTCTCAAAAACAGATACGAGATCCTGGACGTGCTCGGCAGGGGCGGGATGGGATGCGTGTACAAGGTCGCGGACCGCCGGCAGGCAGGGAAGCTCTGTGCCGCAAAAGAGCTGCGGACCGGCTCTTTGCCAAAAGACAAGAGGGATGAGTCGCTCACCCAGTTCCAGACAGAAGCAAGGATCCTCGCGAGGCTCACGCACCCGAACCTCCCGAAGGTCTACGACTACTTCAGCCTTCCGGACAAATACTACATCATCATGGAGTACGTAAAAGGCAGGACCCTGGAGCAGATCCTTGATACACGCCAGGGCAGGCCCGTGGACGAAGGGCTCGCGCTTTCCTGGGCGCTTCAGATCTGCAGGGCCATGCACTTCCTGAGCGTACAGAAGCCCCTGCCAGTTGTGTTCAGGGACCTGAAGCCCTCGAACATCATGATATCCAGGGAAGGGAAGGTGAAGCTGATCGACTTCGGCATTGCGCGCTTCTTTAAGGAGAACAAGCGGGAGGACACCTTTGTCTACGGCACGCCGGGATACGCCGCGCCCGAGCAGTACGGCACGGGCCAGACCGACGTTCGTTCAGACATCTTTTCCCTCGGCGCCACCCTGCACCACTGCCTCACCGGCCGCAATCCGTCGGAAAACCCCCTGGGATTCTCCGATCCCCAGGGCCTGAACCCCGCTCTGAGCAAAGGAGCGGCGGCCATTGTCACAAAGGCCCTGGAGCAGGACAGGGAAAAACGGTTCCAGACCGCCCTCGAAATGAAGAAGGCGGTCCAGAAGGTGCTGCTCGAATCAGGGAATACCAGGAACTCTCGCCGCGTGATTTATGCCAGGGCCGGGAAGCCGATCAAGCTCCCGTGGTGGAAGAAGACCTGCTGGGTGAGCGTACCGGTAACATCTCTGGGATGCAGCGGCTCGACCGGCACGCTGTCCACCGATGACCTCTGGATCCAGCCGAGGCCGCGAGCGTTCAGCCCTCACGCGGCGCGGCTCCTTTTCCGCGTCGAAAGCAGCAGGCTTAAACCGGGCAGGGAGTACCGGCCGAAACTTACGGTATGGACGGATGCGGGGATCATGAGACCGGAACTCCTGTTCAAGAGATCATGGCCGTGGATCATCATCGAGGCTGCGGCGATCGTTGCGGTGATCGGGGTTGCGGTGATGATGAAGTAGGGGACGGAGAGTACAAGAACCAAACCCCGGACATTAAATAACAAATATATTTCAAGGCCCAGCGTCTGAATGATCGATCCGGATGGCGGGACAGGTGATTACAAGGGACTTGCCCCTGGGCGCATTAAGAGGTACACTGTAAATTATGAAGATATTGTTTATCAGAACGGCGCTGGTTCTCATGGCTATTCTCCTGATCCTGATCTCCCTTTCAGCAGGATCTCAAGCCGCCTCCTGTAAGGCCACCGAGCCCGATATGCTGGGGCCGTTCTACAAGCCCGGTGCGCCGGTGCGGTCAAGCGTGGGAACGGGATATGTGCTGCAGGGAACGGTCAAATCATCAAAGAACTGCTCGCCGGTTCCTCAGGCGACCATCGAGTTCTGGCTCGC
>DATDRO010000192.1:0-23542 GCA_035291685.1 Nitrospirota bacterium
CCGCGCCTCCTGAGCCTGCTGCGCCCCCGTCCTGTGACCAGCCGGCTCCTCCCGCTTCATCGGCGCCCGTGGTGCTGATCGCGCATGACAGCGAGGCGGTCCGGGAAATGATCCGGGCTCTTTTGAGCGAAGCCGGCTTCGGAGTTGAAACCGCGGCGGACGGGGTCGAGGCCCTGAAAAAGGCCTCGGACGCGCGACCCCAGGCAATGATAGTCGACGTGGGGCTTCCGGGTATCTACGGATTTGAGCTTTGCGAGCGGCTTAAAGGGGATGAAAGCACGAGCGCAATCAAGATCATCCTTCTCACTTCCGTCTATGATGTCGGCAGATATAAGCGTGAGCCGGCGAATCTCTACGGCGCCGATGATTATATCGAGAAACATCATATTTCCGACTACCTTACGCTCAAGATACGGAAATTGCTCTACCCCGAGCAGTACGGAGATGCGTCCCGCGAATCTGCTCCTGCCGGACCCGCTGTTGAGACGCCGCTCGCCGAGAAAAAGGGGACCGGCGAGTTTGAATTTATCACCGAGAATGTCATGCTGCGAAGAGAGCCGGAGGCGGCTCCCGGGCCGACCTCCCTGTCCGACACTCAGACGGAGCCCGCAGCAACGCCGGAGCCGCGGTCGTGGCCGGGCGATTCCCTTCAGCCGATGCAGGACAGTTCCGCGCTTGCGCCGGAATCCTTTTCGCTTGATTCATCGATCTTTCAGAAACAGGAAAGCGACATCCCGCGGGTCGATGCGGGAGACCCCGAAGCCGTGGAAAAAGCGCGGCGGTTTGCCAGGATCATTGTCTCCGACATCGCCCTGTATAATCAGGAGGCGGTGCGGGAAGGCATCAGGAACGGCACGTTCTATGAGCTTTTAAGGGAAGATATTGAAGACGGCAGGAGGCTCTACGAAAAGCGGGTCCCTGATTCTATTAAGGAAAAAAAGGATTATTATCAGGAAACATTCGATAATTTTATTGCGGCACAAAAGAAGAATGTTCGTTGACAGACAGGAGAAGTTGGTATAATATACGGCTCGTCGGGGCGTAGCGCAGCCTGGTAGCGCACTTGGTTCGGGACCAAGGGGTCGGAGGTTCAAATCCTCTCGCCCCGACCATTTTCAAAAACACGCGGGAACATCCATGGTGATTCACTCGGGGAATGTTGAATTCCTGATATGAAATTGTGGACTGTGGTCATCACGCCGTTGCTCCTGATCACGTGCGTCGGGCCGCACTACTATCATATAAAAAAGAACGGCGAAAAGGGCGTTTATCACCGGATAGAAACCGGCCAGACGATCTGGAGAATTTCCCGGGCATACGGCGTTGAGATAGACAGCCTTGCGAAGGTCAATCAGCTCGATGAATCACTTGATATCAGAGCGGATTCTTATCTTTTTATTCCTGATGCTGAAAGAACGATCAATATCCCCCCATATGCAGTGCCTGATCCAGACGCGGGTTCGAACCAGCATACCCCGCCCCATGCTTCTGCTGAAATCAGATTTTTTTGGCCGCTCCAGGGAAAGGTCAGTTCGTCCTTCGGCCGACGGAACGGCCGTCCGCACGAAGGGATCGATATAACCGCCGCGCTCGGGGCCGACATCAAAGCGGCTGCGGACGGTGTCGTGACGCGCTCGGGATGGAGCGGAGGAGATTACGGCAAGACGGTCGTGATCAAGCACAAAGACGGTTTTGAAACATTGTATGGGCACAATTCTCAGAACCTGGTATCAGAAGGCGCTCGAGTGACCGCCGGACAGGTGATCGGCAGGGTGGGCAGGACAGGGAACGCCACCGGGAACCATGTGCATTTTGAGATCAGAAGAAACGGGGAAGCGGTGAACCCACTTTTTTTCTTGCCCTAAGAGGTGTTGATGAGCGAGCGGGAAAAATCAGTTGATGACGTCATGGGTGCTGAACCCTATACTGAGGAAAGTGAAGAAAAAGAAGAGGCGGAGCGGGTAAGTACGAAGGATGACGCCTCCGCGCAGCGCGGCCTTGACGCCATCAAGTATTATCTGAAGGAAATCCGGAAAACGCCGCTTCTCACTTTTGAGCAGGAACAGTCGCTCGCAAAAAAGATCGCCCAGGGAGATCAAGATGCCCGCGCCGGGATGATCGAGGCGAACCTGCGGCTTGTCGTCGCTATCGGGAAGAAGTATATCAACCGCGGCCTGCAGTTTTCCGACATTATCGAAGAAGGCAATCTCGGTCTCATCAGAGCGGTCGAGAAGTTTCAGTATCAAAAAGGTTTTAAGTTCAGCACGTACGCGTCGTGGTGGATAAAGCAGGCCATTGAGCGGGCGATCGTGAACCAGACAAGGACGATACGCCTGCCCGTGCATATCGCGGAGATCGTCAATTCATACATGCGCGCGGTGCGGCAATTGACGCAATCGCTCGGCCGCGAGCCGAGCATCGATGAGATCGCCAAGAAGATGAAAGTACCCGTCGAGAAGGCCAGGAGCATATCACAGGTGGTACGGGAAACGTATTCCCTCGATATGCTCATCGGAGACCAGGAAGAGGACACGCTCAAGGACATTCTGCAGGACAGCAATGCGCTGTCTCCGGCGAGCGTCTCTGATGACATTCGCAGGCGTGAGCATATCGATGAATGGCTTACCCAGCTTTCGGCGAGCGAACGCAAGGTCATCGAGATGAGATTCGGGCTGATCGACGGAGAGCCGAAGACCCTGGACAGCATCGGCAAGGAGTTTGGCATAACCAGAGAACGGGTGCGGCAGATCGAGACCCAGGCGCTCAACAAGCTCCGGGTCATCACCAAACGCAAGAAGATAGATCTGGAAGGGATGCTGTAAGTAAAATTCAAAATGCAAAATGCAAAGTGAAAAATGTAGAAATAAATGAGGAAATATATCCCGCAACTTTGAATTTTTTATTCTGAATTTTGACTTTTGACTTTGTTTATCCCGCCCCTGTAGCTCAGGTGGATAGAGCAGCGGTTTCCTAAACCGCGTGCCGGGTGTTCGAATCACCCCAGGGGCACCAAAAAATCAACTGATAACCGACAACGGCCAACCTGCAGCAGGTCGCAAAAATGCCGCGCAAAGGTTTTTGTTCTTGACAAAAGACCGGAAATTTCATACATTTAGGGTTACGCATGGAGTATGCAGGCTCGTAGCTCAGGGGGAGAGCGCTACCTTGACACGGTAGAGGTCCGGGGTTCGATACCCCGCGAGCCTACCATAAAATCACTAACAACCGGTAACTGACAACTGTCATAAGGCGTTGTATACGTTATGGTTTAAATTTACGATGACGATCTATGAGTGACATACTGCTCAGGCTTCCTGACGGGTCCGAGAAGAGATATTCCAGGGGCATCAGCGGTCAGGAAGTTGCCGAGAAGATTGGTTCCCGCCTGGCAAAAGACGCGCTTGCCATCAAGATAGATGGCCGGCTTCAGGACCTGAATATCCCCCTTGAAAACGATGCCGCAGTAGAGATCGTCACGTTCTCCGCCAAAGAGGGACGCGAGGTCTACTGGCACAGCACGTCGCATCTTCTGGCGCATGCCGTAAAGCAGCTTTACCCGCAGGCGAGGCTCGCGATCGGGCCCGCCATCGATGAAGGGTTTTATTACGATTTCGATTTTGAGCGGCCGTTCACGCCGGAAGACCTGGCAAAGATAGAAGCCAGGATGAATGAACTGGCGAAGGCGAACAGCCCGGTCAAAAGACGCGTTCTTGCGAAGGCCGATGCCCTGTCGTTCTTTCAAAAAAAGGGCGAGCCGTACAAGACCGAGCTCATCAGCGAGCTTGCCGATGATACGATCTCCCTTTACGAGCAGGGGGATTTTGCCGACCTTTGCAGGGGGCCGCATGTTGCTTCCACCGCAAAGATCAAGGCGTTCAAGCTTCTCTCCGTTGCCGGCGCATACTGGCGGGGCGATGAGAAGAACAAGATGCTCCAGAGGATCTACGGGGTCTCGTATCCGGCAAAGGACGCCCTGGACGCGTATCTTGCGCGGCTTGAAGAGATAAAACGACGGGATCACCGGAAGCTCGGCAGGGAGCTTGACCTTTTCAGCCTGAACGATGAAGTCGGGCCCGGATTGGTGCTGTGGCACCCCAAGGGCGCGGTCATCAGGAACATCATAGAGAATTTCTGGCGCGAGGAGCACTACCGGGGAGGGTATCAACTCGTCTTCTCTCCGCACATCGCGCGTTTGGACCTGTGGAAGCAGAGCGGGCACTGGGATTTCTATCGGGAGAACATGTATTCGCCGATAGACATCGACACGGTCCAGTATGAACTGAAGCCCATGAACTGCGGCTTCCACATCATGATCTATAATTCCGCGCTCCGGAGCTACAAGGACCTGCCGATCCGTCACGCGGAGCTCGGTACGGTATACCGGTATGAACGTTCGGGCGTGCTCCACGGCCTTATGCGTGTTCGGGGCTTTACGCAGGACGACGCGCACATCTTCTGCCGGCCGGACCAGTTGGAAGAAGAGATACTCAGGGTGCTCGATTTTACGTTGTTCATCCTGAAGACCTTCGGGTTCAGCGAGTATGATATATACCTCTCAACGAGGCCGGAAAAGTTCGTCGGCTCTCCTGAAAACTGGGAGCGCTCCACGAACGCCCTGAAGGCCGCGCTTGAGACGAGAAAGCTCGCTTACGAAGTGGACCCGGGTGAAGGCGTTTTCTACGGGCCGAAGATCGATATCAAGATCAAGGATGTGCTCGGTCGCTCCTGGCAGTGCAGCACCATCCAGGTGGACTTTAACAACCCCGAGCGGTTCAATATCACCTACGTGGGCGAGGACAACAAACCGCACCAGCCGATCATGGTCCACCGGGCGCTCATGGGGTCGCTGGAGAGGTTCTTCGGCGTACTCATAGAGCACTATGCGGGGGCCTTTCCGGTGTGGCTTGCGCCGGTCCAGGTGAAGGTGGCGACCATAACCGACCGGCTGCTTGAGTATGCCGGCGGCGTGCGGGACAGCCTGCTTGCAGCGGGTATACGCGTCGAGCTCGACGGTCGCCCCGAAAAGGTGGGCTTCAAGGTACGCGAGGCCGCGCTTCAAAAGGTCCCGTACATACTCGTGGTGGGGGACAAAGAGGCGGAGCAGAAGACCGTGGCCGTGCGTGAACGCGGGGGCAGGGACCTGGGCGCCATGCAGCTTCAGGAATTTATCGCTCTTCTCAGTGAGAAGATCAGAGACAAAAGTATATCAACCGAACTATCAAGGGGGTGATCGTTTATCAGCAGAATTACGACAAGGGTCAATTACGGCATCAGGGTCAGGGAAGTGCGCGTCATCAGCGCGGACGGAGAACAACTCGGGATCCTGGATACCCGGGAAGCGATCAAGAGGGCCGAGGAACTGGGTCTCGATCTCGTAGAGGTCGCTGCCACGGCCAAGCCGCCGGTCTGCCGCATCATGGACTTTGGCAAGTACAAGTACGAGCTGAATAAAAAGGCGCACGAATCCAAGAAACACCAGACCGTAATAACGGTCAAAGAGGTCAAGCTGAGGCCCCGTACGGATGATCACGACGTCCAGTTCAAGACAAACAATATCAAGAGGTTCCTCGAAGAGGGAAACAAGGTCAAGGTGAGCATCATGTTTCGCGGACGGGAGATGGCCCGCACCATGCAGGGAAGGACCATCCTCGAAGGCATTATCAAGGAGCTGGAAGGCGTAGCCACCGTGGAACAGCAGCCGAGGATGGAAGGCAATAACATGTCGATATTCCTTGGACAGAAGTCCAAAGGTTGATGATAGATACATCAGTGTTGAAGTAAAGGACGCCCTGAACGCTCCGGGGTCCGGAAAGGAAAAGTATGGCGAAGGTAAAATTAAAAACGAATAGAAGCGCGGCAAAGAGATTGAAGCTGACCGGAACGGGCAAGGTCAAGAGGAGCAAGGGCTGGAAGCGCCATCTGCTCTCCGGCAAGAATGCGTCCCGGAAGAGAAGGCTGGGCAAGCCGGCGTTGATCGCCAAAGCCGATGTTACCAATATCAAGAGAATGCTTCCGTACGGGACCAAGTAAACAGCAGCATACAGAAGTCAGAAGTCAGAATGCAGAAATAGGGAAAAATAAAATGAGAAGTCTTATTATTTATTCGTCTGGCTGTCTGTTATCTGGCGTCTGTCATCTGATTTTTTAAGGAGGTTCTGAAACATGCCGAGAGCAAAAGGCGGCCCGAAGACAAGGGCGAGAAGAAAAAGGGTGCTCAACCTGGCCGAAGGATACTGGGGCGCGAAATCCAAACTGTTCCGCACAGCCACCGAGGCCGTGGACCGGGCGCTGAAATACGCGTACCGGGACAGAAAGGCCCGCAAAAGGGATTTTCGCAGGCTCTGGATCGCGCGCATCAACGCGGCGGTGCGATTGAACGGCCTGACCTACAGCAGATTTATTGCCGGCCTTGCCAAGTCGGGCATCGGTCTTGACCGGAAGGTGCTTGCCGACATGGCGATCACTGATCCCGCGGGTTTCACCAAGATCGTTGAAACCGTCAAGACGGCGTCGTAAGGATTGAGGTCACAAAAAAAAATGCACGGCCCCGAGTTTGTTCATCGGGGCCGTTGTTTTACTATTGACATCTCAAATCAATTCGGTTAAATATCAGCAGGTACTATGATGATGGTGAGGTGTGGCCTTTCATGGGGTGCGGTCTTTATGACAGGCGCCCTCCTGCTGGTACTACCCGCACATCCGTCCCCGTCCACTGATTCTGATGCCGGGCATAAGTATACTGTCGCCGTTCAGCGCCTGGCGGAAGTCAAAAAATCCAAAAAACAGAGGAAATACCGCTCGTACTGGATGGATTGCGCCCGGACATTCGAGCTTAT
Organism: Nitrospirota bacterium; assembly: GCA_035291685.1. GTDB lineage: Bacteria > Nitrospirota > UBA9217 > UBA9217 > UBA9217 > DATDRO01. The sequence goes on from DATDRO010000192.1 coordinate 6,837, forward strand.
CGAAAGGAAATATCCCGCGAGCCCGAGCGCGGGGGACGCCTGTTTTGAGCGCGCGGGGTTGTATCTGGACCTGTACCAGGCCGCAAGAAGCCGCCGAGATATAAAGGAGTCGCTCCAGCTCTACACGCGATGCCAGGCGACGTATCCAAAACACGAGAAGGCGCCGGAGGCGCTCGCCCGCGTCATCGATATAGATCTGGACTACCGAAACGACCGGGCGGCAGCGAACAAGTCGTTCGATAAGCTTTTAGCCCTGTATCCGGGCAGCACCTGGACGGGCAGGGCACGGGCCCGGCTCGGTATTGTTGCGAAGAATCAGCAACAGGAAGCGAAACTCCGCAAGCCGCCGGTTCCGGCGCGTTCCTCTCCAAAAACTCCACTGGAGAGGGGAACGGTGAAGAACATACGCCACTGGTCCGGCGGCGCGTATACCCGCATTGTCATTGATCTGGAAAAACCGTTCACCTTCCAGGCCCACGAGCTCAAGGACCCCGACAGACTCTGTTTTGACCTGAAGAAGGCCAGCATCTCCGGCACCCTGAAAAACGATCCCATGCCCGTCAACGACGGGATCCTGAAGCAGGTACGGGCCAGCCAGTTCGATCCGGACACCGTCCGCGTGGTGCTCGATCTCGCGAGCCTCCAGAGCTACGTTGCGTTCCCGCTGCACAACCCCGAACGTCTCGTGATCGATGTGAACGGTGAGGTGGAGGGAACATCATCCGCGTCTTCTCAAAAGACACCAACGGCACAGGGTAAAACGAGCGAATCCGGGCAGGCACAACCGCCTTCTCAGAAGTCCCCTGTGAATTCCGGTGACGGCGAAAAACTTTCCCTCTCACGACAGATGGGCCTGAAGATAAATACCATCGCCATTGATGCGGGCCACGGAGGGCACGACCCGGGCGCGATCGGCAAGAACGGATTAAAGGAAAAAGCGATAACCCTCGATATTGCGAAACGACTGGCTGCTCTGGTGAAGGAACGGCTCGGATGCAAGGTGATCATGACGCGCGACCGGGATGTGTATGTCGGCCTGGAAGACAGGCCGGCCATAGCGAAAACCCGCGGCGCCGATCTTTTTGTGTCAATACATGTGAACGCAAACAGGAAAAGGAAGACACGGGGTATAGAAACATACATCCAGAGTCTCACGGCTTCGGATCGGGATGCCATGGCAACGGCAGCCAGGGAAAACGCCATGTCGACAAAGAAGTTGAGCCAGTTGAAATCGGAACTTGATAGAATATTTGCCGCCCTTGACCGTGATAACAAGCTCGAGGAGTCGCAGAAGCTTGCAAATGTGGTACAGGGGTCTCTCGTTGACAACCTTATGCCGGTGAACAGACATGCGGCTGACCTGAAGGCCAAGGTGAAGCAGGCGTTCTTTTACGTTCTTATCAACACAGAGATGCCGAGCATTCTGGCCGAGGTGGGATTCATCAGCAACCCTGACGAGGAAGCCCTGCTCAGAAGAGAGTCCTACCGGCAGAGCATTGCCGAGGCCCTGTTCCAGGGGATTAAAAAATATGTTGATGGGCGGTCTCCGCAGGTGGCGAGTTTGTGAAGCGATTGAGGGAAGAGGAAGATGAGGGACCCCCGATAGAATCTTTCGAGGGCAGGCTTGGGACGAGAGACGAGGGACGAAAGCCGCTGTTATTACCTGACCTCTGTCTGCTGGTTTTTGTCCTCTGCGGTGCCGCGGCTTGCCAGCGACAACAGGTATGCCTCGATAAATTGATCGATCGCGCCGTCCATCACGGCGGTGACATTTCCGAATTCCATGCCCGTGCGGTGGTCCTTTACCATCTGATAGGGCTGAAACACGTATGACCTGATCTGGCTGCCCCACGCGATGTCTTTCTTTTCGCTCACGACCTTGTCGAGCTTCTCCTCCTGCTCTTTTTTCCTCAGCTCATACAGACGCGAACGGAGAACTTTCATGGCCACATTCTTGTTCTTGAGCTGGGAACGCTCATTCTGGCACTGTACCACGATCCCGGTGGGCAGGTGCGTGATGCGCACCGCTGAATCGGTCTTGTTCACGTGCTGGCCGCCCGCGCTCGAGGCGCGATATGTGTCTATGCGCAGTTCCTTTTCATCGATCTCAATATCGATGTCGTCTTCGACCTCCGGATACACATAGATCGAGGCGAATGATGTGTGCCTCCGCTTGTTCGCGTCGAACGGAGAGATACGGACGAGCCGGTGCACCCCTGCCTCGGACTTTAACCTGCCGTACGGGTAATCTCCGGAAACGGTGAACGTCACCGACTTTACGCCTGCCTCCTCGCCGCTCTGATAGTCGAGGATCTCCGTCCCGCAGCCGTGTTTCTCCGCCCATCGCAGGTACATGCGCATCAGCATCTCGGCCCAGTCCTGCGCCTCAACGCCGCCCGCGCCGGGATGGATGGAAACGATCGCGTTCGATGAGTCGTGTTCGCCGGAGAGGAGCGCCGCCACTTCGGCGGAAGAGATATCCGCCTGGATGGCCGTTATTTCCCGCTCCAGGTCCGTGTGCATGGACTGGCCGCCTTCTTCTGAAGCGAGTTCGGCCATGGCCTCAAGGTCGCTCCGACGGTTTGAGAGCGAGCCCCAGTCTTTGAGCGCCCGCTCGATCGCGGCTTTTTCCTTCAGGATGATATTCGCCTTGTCTTTATTGTCCCAGAACGCGGGGGATTCCATGAGGCGGGATAGTTCAGTTAGTCTTAATTCCTTGACAGGGATGTCAAAGATGCCTCCGCAGCGTGTCTATTCGGAGCGTTACTTTTTCGAGTTCCTGTTTCAGATCTTCCAGAAGCACTTGTCTTCTCCTCAACGGTATTTAGTATGTGGAGATTATACCATACGGACGGGAACAGTCAAAGAAAATCGTAAGACGGAGGTAATCCTTCAGTTGCGGGGGCAGCAGCCCTTTCGCTCTGCCGCGCACGCGCAAATTGTGCAATGGTTGCACAAGGATATACGTCCTGTCCCTGCAGCACGTATGCTTCGCACGTGCCTGCTTTGGGATACGTGATTTTACCATGATCCGCGGGGCGCTTAAAGCTCGGCTATCGCTCAAGGACCGCTGCCCCCCGACATTCTTTACCCCAATAACTGAAGGGTTACAGACGGGCTGCGAGGGGCTCATTTTCGCCGTCTTGCTGCAAGCATGACAACGCTCATCAGTACGCAGGCGTAGGCGAATATATCGCCGTACCGCGTATAAAAGGTCTTTTTCCGGCCGGGAATTATTGAAGAGGTGAGTTGCGCTTCGGTGAAGATGTCGGATTTTTCCAGTATTCTGCCGTTCGAATCGATAAAGCCGGAGATGCCGGTATTGGCCGCCCGGGCGACAGGTACGCGATTTTCCACCGCGCGAAGGACGGCCATGGCGAAATGCTGGTACGGGGCGGAAGTTCGGCCGAACCACGCGTCGTTCGTGACCGTCGTCATCACTTCCGCGCCGCGGTAGACAAATTTCCGGACGAGGTCAGGGAAGATTATCTCGTAACAGATCACGGTGCTTAGTTTTATTCCGTCAGGGGACGGGTTTTCTCTAACGGGGGCGACGGGCCGCTCAGGACGGACCGTCATGAGCGTATACTCTTTGCCGGATTGGAAGTCGCCTATTGCCTGGACCATTTTTTCGATAAAGAACAGTACGCTTTTGAGCGGCACATATTCACCAAAAGGCACGAGGTGCATCTTATTGTAGACCGCTTCGACGTCACCCTTCGGGTCAAGGAAAAAAGCGGAATTGCGGAGATGAACCACCCTGCCCGGTTTGACTTCAAACGTCGGGCTTCCGAACAGGAGGGGGACCCTGTTGCTTTTGACGAATGCACGAAGGTCCTGGGTCAGCGCCCTGTCGCTTGGCCTGTCTCCTCCGAAAAAGAACGGCACGGCTGTCTCGGGCCAGATGATGAGATCGGGATTTCGCGTGAGCGCTTCCCGCGTAAGACGCTTATAGACGGCGATGACGTCCGCCTGGTACAACGGGTCCCACTTTTTGTCCTGTTCGATGTTGCCCTGGATCAGTGAAACCTCCATGCCGTCCGTACCCTGCGGTTCCCGAAGCTGAATGAACCCGTATCCAAGAGCAAGGGAAAGGAGAAGGCCGGCGGCGATGAGACCCCGGTACTTCTTCCTGTCCATGAGAAAATCGGCTACGGCAATGTTTACAAGCAGGATCAAAAATGACACACCGTAGACGCCGGTGATATTCGCGATCTGTATCATCGGAAGGACCCGGTACTGCGAATAACCGAGCAAAGCCCACGGAAATCCGGAGAATACGTACGTCCTCGCGAGTTCGAGCGCGGTCCAGGCGGCGGGCGCCAGGAGGATCAGGAGAGCGGGACACTTTCTTTTGCCGCACACGATGATCGCGGCGAACAGCGCGGGATACAGGGCAAGGTATGCGCAGAGAAGCAGGGTTATGAGACTCGCGGGAAGGAGCGGGATGCCGCCGTAGAAGTGAATCGAATTGGTGACCCAGAAGACGGTCCCGATAAAGAACGCAAGCCCCGCGATTGCGCCGAGGTAAAAGCCGGTTTTCTCGTCCTGTTCCTTCAGGGACAGGAGCAGGGGGACAAGGCCCACCCACGCAAGGAGATACAGGTCAAAAGGGGGGAAGGAAGCGGTGAGAAGGAGGCCTGAAACAATGGAGAGCAGAAAAGTGCGACGGTTCATCTATTTGTTCACTTTCTGTGTCTGCATCCACTTCAGCAGACCATCTTTCATGCCGCTGTTCAGACCGGATTCTCCGCCTGCCGCAGCCATTTTCGGCGTTTGCGGAACTTCACGCGGTCTGCGGGGAGACGGCTTTGCCGGTCTCGGGGATGGTTTTGCCGCCTGCACGGGTCTGGAGGGAGTAGGCTGTCTGATCTCGTCCCGGACAGAGAGGGACAGGCTGGAGACGGCATGCCGGTAAAGGATCTCGTGTTTCTGATTGTCCATGAGAATGACATAGCTGTCGAATGCCTTGATCTTCCCATGGACGCGGACCTTGTTCTGAAGGGTTATGGTTACCGGGGCCTGTTCTTTCTGGTATTGGTCGAGCATTCTATCGAGGAGGTTCTGTTCCATGCGCTTACCTCTAACGGTTGATCGTGGTAATAGAATGTTTATAGTACAGGTGCTGCTTCTCGCCTTCTCTGAGAAGAATGGTAAAATTATCGTATGCCTCCACGCTTGCTTTGATCCGCTGCCCGTTGATCAGAAAGATCGTGAGCATCTGGTTTTCCTTGATGGCCTTGTCCAGGAATTCCTGCTGGATGTTCGGTCTCAGCGGCGGAGCTTCCGGCGCTGACGCGGGCCGCGCGGATGCGCCCCCGGTCTGAAGCGGGGAAGGAGCGGATATCAAAGGGTTCGGGGAGGTAAGGTAAGAGAGTTCCTGTTTCAAGAGGGTAATGATCCTGCCGTTCTCTTCCACGTTGATATCATAACGGCCGACGTCACGAATGACGCCTTCGTGTTCGGTTTTGTTCATCTGTCCGACGCGGAGCCTGGCCCCGCTCTCGAGAGCCTGGGACAGGAACAACGGTTCGATTGACTGCCTGGTATCCTCTTTCATTAATGCCATTACGGGAAAATGATATATGAAATTATTGTCTTTTGCAAGTTTTTTTTATTCTATATGCCCCTTTTGCAGGGAAGGGGTATCTGTTGCCGGCCCGGCGCCTGCCCTCAGGCGGGAGCCGGGGGACGAAACGGCCGCGTGATAACGCGTCACGTTGTTTCTTTCTGGCGAGAATAGGCGCTTTTATGTATTGACATTTGAGCGTGTATAAATTATTATTTTTCACCATGTACGAGCTTGTCATAGAATCGAAGTTTGCAGCGGCGCATCAGCTCAGGGGTTATAAGGGCAAATGCGAGAAGTTGCACGGCCATAACTGGCGCGTGACCGTTGCCGTGGCAGCCGAGCGGCTCGACGAGCAGGGGCTGGCAATGGACTTTCATGACCTCAAGAAGTTTCTCCGGGAGGTCCTTGACCAGATTGAGCATACTTTTCTTAACGATATCTTTCCGTTCACGCAGATCAACCCTTCTTCGGAGAACCTGGCCAAGTGGATATACGACAACATGGTAAAAAAGATCAATAACGACAATCTTGATGTCGCCAGTGTCACTGTCTGGGAGTCCGATACGGCGTCGGCAAGCTACTTTGAGTAAAACAGCTCGTGGTTCGTAGCTGGTGGCTCGCGGCTAAAACCTTTTACTACGAGCTATGAACCACGAGCTACGAGCTGAATTTTCACAATGGACAAACAGACCGCCCACAAGATCCTTTCCCTCGCAATGTCGCAAAACGCCGCCGCCGAGGTCTTCATTCGTTCCTCTGCTTCAACCACCGTTGAAGTCAAGGACCAGAAGGTCGAGGCCTTTGACCGGGCGCGTGATGCCGGCGTCGGATTGCGCGTGATCATGGACGGAAGGATGGGGTTCGCCTTTACTTCCGATCTGTCCGACAGCGCTCTCAAGACCCTCACGCAGTCCGCGGTAACGAACGCGCGGAACACCGAGCCGGACCCCTTTCAGTCCATTCCCGAAATACCTGTTGGCGCATATCAGGCGGTAAATATACACGATCCCGCCCTCGTCCGTCTGAGCGAAAAAGAAAAGATCGACCGGGTCATGGCCATGGAGCGGGAAGCCTTTGCCGTCGACAAGAGGATAAAGCATATCCGCAAGGCCTCGGCCAGTTTTTCCGAATCCGAAACCGTGATCATGAACAGCAGGGGAGCGTCTGTTTCTTTTCAGGGCACGGCAGCATACGCGAGCATAGAAGCGGTGGCCGAGGACAAAGGAGAGTCCCAGGCGGGGTCGGAGTTCGAGGTAAACAGGTTCTATCACAAGCTTTCCCTGGAAGACATCGGCCGCAGAGCCGCCCGCAAGGCGATCGGCCTGCTCGGCGCCAAGACCGTGGAGACGGTAAAAGCCCCCGTGGTCCTGGACCGGGACGTGGTCGGGGAATTCCTGTCGATCATGGCCTCGGGGTTCTCGGCTGAGAATGTCCAGAAAAAGAAATCCCTTTTCATCGGCAAGCTGGACAAAGAGATCGTGTCGCCAATATTGACCGTCTTAGACGATGGTCTGCTGGAGGGGGGGATCGGGACCGCGCCGTCCGATGATGAGGCTGTGCCCATGAAAAAGAAAACGGTTATCGATAGGGGCAGGCTCACGATATTCCTCTATAATACCTACACGGCAAAAAAAGACAGGACTGTCTCGACAGGGAACGGTATGCGCGGCGGATTTAAAGGCGTACCCGGTGTCGGGCTGACGAACCTCTATATTGCTCCCGGCTCCCAGACACCGGAAGATCTTATCCGCTCTACCGCGAAGGGACTCCAGGTCACGGAGATCATGGGCGCCCATATGGCTAATCCCATATCCGGAGATTTTTCCGTGGGCGCGACAGGGTTCTGGATCGAGAACGGCAGGATCGCGTATCCGGTGCGGGAGATCACTATCGCGGGCAATATCCTCGACCTTATGAAGAACGTCGACGCTGTCGGCAATGACCTCCGGTTCCAGGGCAGGATCGGCAGCCCGTCATTGCGCGTGAAGGAACTGTCGATAGGAGGGAAGTGAAAAGAAATAAAGTTGATAATGAACGGATCATTGAAACTATGCAGCAACTTGACAAAACCTCATAATACTGTTATGGGTCTGCTAATAATGTTACTCAGCTCATATCTGATCAACAGAGAAACTTAAAAAACGATTTGTGAAAGGAGCAAAGGCAATTGTAGTTGCAATTCGACCAAATATACCATAAGGAGAAGAATGATGAAACACAAAGGATCCGATAGCCTGAAAGGTTTCTTGATTTCTTCGGTGGTTATAATAATCGGACTTGGTTTTATTGTATAAAGCGCGTCTGCAACAAACGGCTACTTTGCCCATGGAAGAATCTTGCGAAGTACCTCATCGGCCGGCGCGGCTACTTTGGGTTCAGCCAAACTCCGTCAGTGCTCCAAGACCTTGAATCGTGGACACGGCGGCGGCTCCGTTCTATCATCTGGAGACAATGGAAGCGAGGAATGACCCGGTACGCGGAACTCAGGCGGCGGGGAATCCCTCACTTTCAAGCGGCAGTCGCAGCAGGCGCACCTAAAGGCCCGTGGCGTATGGCGCGACACGCCACCGCCATACAGCGGGCGTTCCCGAATGCCTATTTTGACTCGCTCGGACTTCCGCGATTAGTTGCTCGCAACGCTTAACCAGCCGAACCGCCGTGTACGGACCCGTACGCACGGCGGTGTGACAGGGAAAGCCCGTGAGGGCATACCTATGTTAATTATTGTGCAATCTCAATTTTCATAGGTCCGATTGCAACGATCATATCATGTTCTTTTCTATTTTTACCGTTGCCATGAACACCGGGATCGCAACAACAAGGATCGACGACATGATCCAGAACGAATAAAGGTAATCATATCTGGCGATCAGGAACCCCGCCAGGATGGGGCCGGATGCATGACCGATGTCGAATATCGTCCCGAAGGTCCCCATGGCCGTGCCGAAATGTTTTTCCTGACAGATGTCCGCCACAAGAGCTGCGGATGATGACGTTACAAAAGACTCGCCGAGCCCGAAGAAGATCGCTGCGACCATCAGGGACCAGAAGTCCCCGAGCAGGGGGATGGCTCCGAATGCTCCGGCGCAAAGAAACATGCCGATGACGATGAGCGGTTTTCTTCCGAACCGGTCGGATGTTCTTCCCATCACCGGTTTCGAAACTATCGTGACCGCGATCTGGATGCCCCAAAGCAGACCGGCCTGAAATTCGTTCATACCGGCAACGGTGACGGCATAGATCGGGAGGAATGCCTCCAGTGCACCCACTGTTAGGTTCTGGAGCCCTTCCATGCTTGAAGTAATAACAATGCGCTTATCGCTCATCACCTCCCTGATACCGGAAATGAACCGCTTGTAAGCATCTCTCAAGTTTTTGCCATCAACTCCGGTTTTGCCATTGTGCAGAATTTCCACGGCAAGGAGTAAGGACAGCATGCCGGCGACGCCGCTCGCGAGATAGGCCATTTGGAAGTCCGGCAAAGCGGGATTCGGCGCATCGGCCATATTGTGAAGAATAAATCCGCCCAGGGGCGCTCCAAGAAGATTTCCTATGATCGTTATGGATGAAAACCATGAAAGCATCTCGCCCTTTTTCGTCCCTGCGATATCCGCTACGACAGCCATCGAAACAGGACCGTAGATCGCCGTAGCAAGGCCATGGACGAACCGGACAACTATCAGCAGCCGGTAATCGCGCACCAGAAGATACATGAAGGGCATGACCGCAAAAACCACGAGTCCGATGAGCATGGTCCGCTTTCTGCCGATAATGTCCGAAAGCGCGCCGGCAGGGAGCTTGAAGAAGATGCCCGTGACCGTCGATATGCCCACGGCGAACCCGATTCCCTCGGGCCCTGCGCCAAGATAGAGGGCGAAGAGGGGCAGCACCGGGCTTCTCGCCAGGGCATAGGACAGCCGTGCGATGAAGCCCACAGTGCAGAGTGCGGCGAAAGGGGACATCAGTTTTGACATGTTCGTGCTCTCTCGCTCAGTGCTTAGCCGGTGCCTGCCGGTCGAAATAGATGTTCTTGCCGCCGATGCTGACGGGTATGCCCATCGCAACTTCGGCATGGATTAGTCCCAGCGCCCGTGCAGCAGCACCGACTCGCTGTTGTACCCTGTTGTCGACATTATGGATGCTTGCGGTTTTAGCCGCCGAAGAGAGGGCAACGCCGATGTCCATCATGCGCATGACGCAGTGAGGGCCCGTGTATCCCATTTCTTTGGCCTTCATCTGTTTATTCTTGGTGAACTCCGCGCACGATGGATACCCGCATGCCCCGCAGTCATACCCGGCGGTGACGGGCTTGGAAAGGCCGATAAGCAGGAGGGCTTGTGAGTTCTCGATGTTCAACGCGTCCCGGAGCCAGAATGCCTCGTTGGTGCTCTTCGGCGCATATTCCCTCATTGCGTTCGCGATCTTCTGAAGGTCTTCGTCTTTGGTGACCACCACTATTTCGAGAAAGTCTTTCCCGCCCGCCTTCGGCGCAGTTCTGGCCGATGCGGCCATAAAGTTTATCGCCATTTCCGCAACCTGTTTCATGACAAACCTCCTTATTTAATGTGATGCCATTGTCCACACGAATCCTGCTGCCGCCGATCCAGCAATGACCGGAACCATTCCCCACTTGAACCTCTGCATGCCGATAAAGGCGACCACCGATGCCGCGAGGGAATACCAATCGAAACCGCCGGTGTCCGGCACGAGCGTATGATGAGTGAAGAGGACGGCGAGGTTCAGCACGACGCCGACCACGGCCGCGGTGATGGCCGAGAGCGCTGTTCCCAGGCTCTTATTTCTCCTGAGCTTTTCAATGTATGGCGCCAGGAGAAATATCATCATGAATGATGGTATGAATGTCACCCACGTGGTGAGCAATCCGCCGATGGCTCCTCCGAGGGCAGGGGAGAGCCCTGAGGCATGATAATACCCGGCGAGGTATCCGACGAACTGGTTCACCATGATGAGCGGCCCTGGCGTGGTCTCCGCCAACCCCAGCCCATCCATCATTTGTTCGGGCATTATCCAGTGGTAGTGGCCCACCGCCTGCTGGCTGATATAGCCGAGCACGGCATAGGCCCCGCCGAAGGTCACGACCGCGGCTTTGCTGAACAGGACCGCGATATCGATGAACGTATCATGCCAGCCTCTCCATAATCCGAGGACAGCGATCGGAAGGAACCACAGGGCAAGAAAGACCGTGAGAACCTTTAACGAGCGCCTCCACCCGCTCTTGACGCCATTTCCGCCGTTCACCGGCGTTGCAGGCGCAGGGGAGGGACTGGCAGAAGGCGTGTTTCCCGCCTTTGCTGAGAGCAAACCCGGCGCGAATGTTCCGGAGAGGTACCCGATTAGTCCCGCCGACAATACAATGACCGGGAAGGGAACATTGAAGAAATAAATGCAGACAAAGGCCGCTGCCGCAAGGGTGTAGAGAAATTTCGTCTTTAACGCCTTTTTCCCGATGCGCAGCACTGCCTCAAAAACAATTGCGACAACGGCGGGTTTCAAACCATAGAACAACGCCGCCACCGCGGGTACGCTGCCGAGCGAGGCATACATCCATGCGAGCAGCCAGAGGATGAATATGGAAGGAAGGACGAAGAGCCCGCCTGCCATGATACCGCCCCATTTCCCTTTCAGGAGCCAGCCGATGTACGTTGCGAGCTGCTGAGCCTCGGGGCCGGGAAGTAGCATGCAGAAATTCAACGCCTGCAGGAAATGGTCTTCTGCTATCCATTTTTTCTTTTCGACCAGGTCCTTGTGCATGATCGCTATCTGGCCCGTAGGGCCTCCAAAACTGATAAACCCCAGTTTGAGCCAGTAGCGGAAGGCTTCTGCGAAAGATATTCCCGGTGGAGTCATGTGCCTTTCTCCTTATCCTGCGAGCTCAGGTTTTCGATGCATACAGCATGTCAAATACGGCCATGCCTTTCTCAAGAGTTGTTTCGTCGGTGTTTTCCGTTTTTCGGATGCCGGTCAGGATTTCCTCGACCCCGCTTGTTTCCGGATTGTTATATTTTTCATCTTTTATATCGAGGTCATGAACGATTTCCGCGATCCGTTTGATTGCTTTATCTTTAATGCCGAAGGATTTGGCCAGGACCTCGAAGGTGCAAAGGTCTCCCTGATGCGTGAACTCTGCTCCGCGGATGTCGAAGGTGGAAAACTGTTTATCCAGGGACCCCAATTCTTTTTCCTCGATGAACCGGAACTTCGCCCCGGGATCGATGAACCGCCTGATCAGCCACGCGGAAGCCATACGATCCACAAAGGGTTTTTTGCGCGTGACCCAGGTTTTTCCCTGATACTCTGCGCTTCGTTTTGGGGTGAGTACAGCTGTCTGTTCTTTGATGGGCGGAGTGGACATGCCTTTTACCTCGTCTTCCATGGTCTTTATGCGCTTCTGTAATAACTCACCGTGCTTTGAGGCGAAAAAATCCACTTTCCGTATATCCTCAAACTCTTTTTTATCCTTGTTCAACTGCTCGGATAGTTTTTTGACGTTCTGACCTCTGCCGCCTTTTCTGATATTGCTTATTTTCCGTTCAAGTTCCTCAAGCTTTTTTCCAATGTTACGATAATCGTTCTCCCGCTGCCCGTTGAACAAGGCTATGACCTCGCTATCCGTCATGGTTTCCACCTCCGGTACCTTTACGAAGGTACCGTCACCCCCCATTGACGCGACCTCTGAGACCAGCCACTCGCAGAGTTCATAGTGCTCAACATTGTGGGGAAGGATGTACACAGCGCCCTTGAGTTGCACTGCCCCGGACCGTGCCAGCTTCCTCCATATTTTCATCCGATTGCTCACAGGGTGCGAGGGTACGGTATAAAAGATCAAAAGCCATTTGTTGTGAGGAGCGAGTGACATGGCGTTTCTCCGTTTTTTTTAAATAGGGCATGGAGCATAGCGTTTTTACCCTTCGCACTATGCTCTCTGCCTCTCTTGCTACGCGTCTGCATAGCACAGGTCATTGTCTCCATACTGACAATCATCAGGTTTTATCAGCCGTTCGGCTTCCCGTTGCTCCGCGGCCAGGGCATTGTGAATGTCCTCGTAGTCGGCTGCTTCCGCAAAAGCGACCTCGATTAATTTTTCTTCCATGTTCTCAGCAAAAGTACGTACAGGTTTCCGCCGGACAGCAAGTTCGAGCGAGTCCGTTACTCCGAATTCCGCGAGGGCTGCTGCCGTCAGCCGCTCCTCAGCCCTTTCAAACAGAGACTGTATGGTTTTTAACAGGGTCTTCATTGTTTTATCCTCCCTTCTTCTATTAATGTAACTCATGCTATTAATGTAACACATGTAACATATATTGTCAAGAAGAATAAATCGGCTTTTGACGTTATCGGAAAGGAGGAATGCCTTGCGGGCAGGGCGTGAAGGTACTTGCGAAGACGTTTCCCGTCGATAAATGAGCAGATAGATTTTAAAAAAAGTCCATAAAAACTTGACATTACGCAGACCTCGTGTATAATTTCAGTATTGTCTGTGAAATATGGAGTGAACGCATTCCCCGTAGCTTGCTGCTGCGGGGTTAGCGAGCGAATACGATTATGTTCTTCCCTTGAGAATCGTTATTCTCTGTCCCGCCAGAGCGGGACTGCAGGGAGCTTCAATGGAGGTTTAGATGTCTTTCCTTGCACCGCGGATTGCTCCGGGTATCGGAGTGGCGATGGCCCGTGTGGCCGTCCGGTTCTATTTTTTCAGTCTACTGTTGGTTCTCTCCACCATCTATCTGCCACACGCTTCATCAGCCAAGCCGTATGGTCTCGCTGTTGTCGCACTGCTCGCCCTGAGCATGGTCGTTTTCCTCTATAACTTTTCCTGGGACAAATATGAACCCCGTGTTTTTACTCTCGTGCATCTCTTCTCGAGCTCCTTCATGACGGCCCTGCTGGTCTATTTTACCGGTGGACTTCAAAGCAGCTATGGTTTGCTGTTTTTCCTTATCATATTGTTTTCCTATTTTTACAACCTTGCTGAGATGTTCTCAATAACCACTGTCGTGACCCTGTTCTATCTTCTTCCGTATATCTATGACGGTCCGCATTCGCGCCACATAGCCATATCGGCTGTGACGGTTCTTTTCTTTTATCTCGGCACGTATATTCTCTACGGCGTGACCAGATTTGTCCTTAGGAAAAACAGCGTACTTGAGGACCTTAACACAAAGCTTTCAGAATTATATTCCATTACGGCCGTCACTCTTAGGAATATGGAAAAGGATGCTCTTCTTGAATCCCTTTCGGAAGGGCTCAAAGAACATCTCCCTTCAACCTACGCCATTGTGCTGTTATTCGACGACAAGCTCAATCTGGTGATGCGCATCGCCTGTCCCGTACGAACACTCACCTGGGAGCCGTTGATCGGCACGATCTATCCTCCCGATCGGCTTATGGGTATCCGCGCTTTGCTCGAAACCAGACAGCCGAAGGTATTCCGGCTTGATTTGGGTGAAACGGACAATGACCTGAGGACGATTGTTACCAAGAAGACGCGGTCCGTGCTTATCGTTCCGATCAGGATTGGTGCTGAAAATGTCGGCGCGATGGTCTTTGGAGAGGAACGGGAATGGGAACGCGCCCCGTTCAATAATGAAGCAATACAGCTTGCGATTGCCATCTCCCGACAGGTCGGCATAGGGATCAATTTGTGGTGGTGCCATGAAAGGCTCACGGAAGCGCGGCATAACCTCGAGATCTCTCATGATAAGATGATAAAAGCCGAGCGTCTGGCCACTCTCGGCGAGGTAACGAGGGCGGTGGAACATGAGATCAATAATCCGCTGAATGTCATCGTGAACTGGGCTGAAATTTATCGGGAGGATGATGACATCGATCCGGAAGTGAGAAAAAAATTTCAAGTGATCTATGAGATGGCGATGCGTATACAGACAGTGATCAAAAAACTTGGTGAAATCAAAGATGCCAGGTCCATAGAATTTCTCAAAGGCCAGAAAATGACTGATATCGAATAACGCTGGTGATCCTGGGTTGGACTTTTCTTCTTTTTCAGCGGGGTTTTTTTGCAGCGAGAGCCGCCGCTTTTGAAATGTTTATGGGTGCCTTGAACACATTCGTGTATGATTAAACACAACGACAAGACCAAGCACGCCAATATCGAGGTTAACCTGAACAAGCTCTATGAGCAGGTCCTCAAGGCGAAGGCAGACTGGCAAAATACGTTCGATTCTATTTCCGACATGATCTGCATCCTTGATAAAGATGCGCGGATAACCAGGATGAATCGGTCCTTTAGCGCCCGGATGAAAAAACCCTATGAGTCTCTGCTCGGAGCGCGTTGTTATGAGGCCATTCACTCAACGTGTTCACCATCAACGTGTCCCTTCAGTACCGTTATGGAGACCAAACAGTCGATCCGGAACGTGATGGAGATACAGATAGGGGATTCTGTCTTTACGACTTCACTTTTTCCGTTCTTCGATGCGGAGAGCAAGCTGCATGGCGCTGTCTATCTTTTCCGTGATATTACGGACCAGAAGGTACTTGAAAACAAATTAATGCAGTCCGACAAAATGGCGGCTATCGGCACCCTTGCCGCAGAAATAGCGCATGAAATAAACAACCCGCTCGACTACATCACTAATTACCTTTACCTTCTGTCCGAATCACTTCCCCCGGAATTCGGCAAGCGAGAATATTTGAAAAAGATTGAGGCAGGGATCGATAACCTTGCCGCTTTGACGCGTGATCTCCTCGAATTTTCACGACCGCAGATAGATGTTTTTGTGCCTCTCGATATGCACCGGGTGATAGATGAATCCCTGGAATTCTCGGGAAAATACCTCCAGGAAAAACAGGTTAAAGTAATCAAGGACTACCGGTGCCGGCCCCACCATGTCTCCGGGTCCGTGCGGATGCTTCAGCAGGTATTGCTGAACTTGATGCTTAATTCTCTTGATGCTATGGCGAATGGGGGAACGATCAGTATTACTACGTTCTGCCGTGAATCTCATTTTGTTCTGGAATTGGCGGATACGGGTATCGGTATACCGGAAGCGAATCTTCAGAGGATATTTGAGCCTTTCTTTACCACCAAAAAGAACTTTGAGAAAAGGGGGACGGGGCTCGGGCTTACAATATGTTATAATATCATTTATCAACATAAGGGGGAAATACACGTTTCGAGCAAGGTTGGGGAGGGGACTAAATTTACCATCAGTCTTCCGTTGTATTATGAGGAAAAAGGGCTTGGAAAAAAGCATGTTTTTGAGAAGTAAGCTCCGATAGAGAACAAAATTTATCTCATGAAAGCAGAATGTGGCTTTACCCCGCTAAAGATGCTTTGCCTGATGTGATCTCTAAGGGGGTAAATTCTAAAAGGTGCTATTTTTTGTTAACTATGTGTCATGAAACTTGATGTATTCGTTTGGTGATTTTCTGATACATACAGATACCGGAACTCCTTAATTTCATTTAGTCTTGGTATTTTTCTGTAACTAATTGCATAGATGTGATATTATATCAGATAGCTTTACCCCCGTTAGAGAAAGTCGCCACGGCTTTGGCGTGGTTGATATCATACATTTACAGATTGTGGTATAAAGCCACAATCTGCTGACGTTAGAGAAATTGTTCTTTAACGGGGTTTACTCAGTGTTTATTTGGTTAAGGCCGGGTGCGGGGTGGAAAAATGATTGAAAAATATAAGGTCCTGCTTGTTGACGATGAACCTCTTGTGCTGGATTCTCTCCGCGAAATTGTGGTACGTGATGGAAAATACCAGGTGAGTCTTGCCGAGAACGGCCGGAAGGCCATGGAGATGACTAATACGGAGAACTTCGCTGTCATTATCACTGATCTGATGCTCATGGACACGACGGGAAACGAGCTCCTGAAGACGGTAAAGGCGAACACGCCTGAGACCCAGGTCATCATGGTAAGCGGAAAAGGGACGATCGACCTGGCTGTTGAAGCTATGAAGATGGGTTCTTTTGATTTTCTCACGAAGCCCTTTTCACCTCCGCATCTTCTTCAGATTTTGGACCGCGCGCGGGCATATTATGACTCTTTGGTGGAAAATAGGCAGCTCAAGGACGAGATCAGAAGACTGAAAAAAAACTATGATCTTATCGGTTCACACCAGAAGATCAAACGAATCAAGGAT
>DATDRO010000193.1:0-3157 GCA_035291685.1 Nitrospirota bacterium
TATAATTACAAGACGGCCCAGGCAAGTATCGAGAAGGCAATCGGCGCCAGATGAACGATACGGAGTTCAGGGTGAATGATTCAGGACAAATAATAAGAGGATCATTGCTCGGGCAGCAGAGGAAAAGGATGTATGATAAAAAGAAATTTCAGGTCATTTACCGCATACAAAGCGGTATCCGTCGTTTTTGCGCTTTTGCTGCTCGCCGCAGCGATGCCCTCATGCGGAAAGAAAAAAGCGCCGCCGCCGCGGACGGTGCCGGTAGCCGCGGCACCCGTGACGCAACAGGATGTGCCCTTGCAGGTCCGCACGATCGGAAATGTCGAGACCATCAACGCCGTCTCGATCAAGGCGCTGGTCGGCGGAGAAGTGACCGGGGTCTTTTTCAAAGAGGGGCAGGACGTAAAAAAAGGCGACCTGCTCTTCCAAATAGACCCGCGTCCCTATGACGCCGCGCTCAAACAGGCCGAGGCAACGCTGGCGCGTGACCTCGCCCAGGCAAAGAACGCGGCCGAGCAGGCCAAACGCTACGAGATCCTTGTTCAAAAGGACTACGTTTCCAAGGACCAGTACGACCAGCTCCGGGCCAACGCCGATGCGCTGGCCGCCGCGGTCGACGCGGACAAGGCCCAGGTTGAAAACAGCCGCCTCCAGCTTGCCTATTGTACGATCCGTTCCCCGATCAACGGTCGTGTCGGGAGTGTTCTTATTAATAAGGGCAGTGTGGTAAAAGCGAACGACCTGGTCATGCTGACCATCAACCAGATGGCGCCCATTTACGTGACCCTTTCCGTGCCCGAGCAAAACCTTTCGCATATCAAAAAGTACATGGCGTTGGGAAAAATGAAGGTGGATGCCGTTATCCCCGGAGATGAGCAGCATCCCGCGCGGGGCGTGCTCACCTTCATCAATAATGCCGTGGACACCGCAACGGGGACCATCCAGCTCAAAGGAACGTTCGAGAACAGCGACAGGAGGCTCTGGCCCGGACAGTTCGTGAATGTCATATTGACGCTCACGACCCAACGCAACGCCGTGGTCATGCCGTCCGCGGCCCTGCAGGCAGGGCAGCAAGGACAGTATGTGTTCGTGATCAAGCCCGACCTTACCGTCGAGTCCCGGCCGGTTCTCGTCACGAGGACCTTCGCCGACCTTGCGGTGGTCGACAAAGGCGTGACCCCCGGGGAGAACGTGGTGACCGACGGCCAGCTCCAGCTTGTCCCGGGCACGAAGGTGGAAATAAAGAACGAACAGAGGACATCGGAAACAAACACCAAATCTCAAGCACCAAATCACAAATAAATTCCAAACACCAAATTCGAAGTTCCAAACTGTTTGGTTATTGAGATTTGGTCATTGGTGATTATTTGTAATTTGGGATTTGTTAATTGGAATTTCAATCATGAACATAGCTGAACCCTTCATACGGAGACCGATCATGACGACGCTCGTCATGCTCGCCATTCTCCTCTTCGGCGTTATGGCTTACCAGCTGCTGCCGGTGAGCGACCTGCCGAACGTGGATTTTCCGACGATCCTGGTGAACGCCAGCCTCCCCGGAGCAAGCCCTGACACCATGGCCTCTGCCGTGGCGACGCCGCTCGAGCGCCAGTTCTCCACCATAGCCGGCGTGGACAGCATGACCTCCACGAGCGCGCTCGGGTCCACGCAGATCACGCTGCAGTTCAGCCTGAACCGGAACATCGATGCCGCCGCCCAGGACGTCCAGGCCATGATCGCCAAGGCCGCGCGCCTGCTTCCGCCGGACATGCCGACCCCCCCGACATACCAGAAGGTAAACCCCGCGGACCAGCCGATCCTCTATCTCGCGCTCAATTCTCCCACGCTGCCTCTCTCCGCGGTCAACGAATACGCGGATACGACGATCGCCCAGCGCATTTCCATGATAAGCGGCGTTGCCCAGGTGCAGATCTTCGGCTCTCAGAAATATGCGGTCCGCGCCCAGCTCGATCCGCGCGCCCTTGCCTCGCGCGGGATCGGGATCGATGAAGTGGCGAAAGCGGTCGCGAGCGGGAACGTGAACCTTCCGACCGGCACCCTGCAGGGACCTTCCAGGTCATTCACCATAGAGTCGAGCGGCCAGCTCATGAATGCGGCGGCGTTCCGTCCTCTCATCGTGGCGTATCACGCCAATGGCGTGACTCGCCTTCAGGATCTCGGCACGGTCATTGACAGCGTGGAGAACAACAGGATCGCAAGCTGGTTCAATACGAGCAAGGCAAGCACCCGGTCCGTGATCCTGGCCATCCAGCGCCAGCCCGGCACGAATACCGTTGAGGTGGTGGACTCCATCAAGAAACTCCTGCCTACGTTCCGCGCGCAGATGCCCGCGTCGGTGAATCTGGATATCCTCTTCGACCGCTCTATCTCCATACGGGAATCGGTCGGCGACGTAAAATTCACCCTGGGGCTTGCGATCGTTCTCGTTGTCCTCGTCATCTTCCTTTTTTTGCGCAACCTCTCGGCTACGGTCATCCCGAGCCTGGCGCTCCCCATGTCGCTCATCGGCACCTTCACCGCAATGTATCTGTTCGGCTTCAGCGTGGACAACCTCTCGCTCATGGCGATGATCCTCGCCGTGGGGTTCGTGGTCGACGACGCGATCGTGATGCTCGAAAATATCGTCCGCCACATGGAACAGGGCGAGCCCGTGCTCCAGGCCGCGCTCAACGGGTCGAAGGAGATCGGTTTTACCATCCTGTCCATGACGCTCTCACTGGTCGCGGTCTTTATCCCCGTGCTCTTCATGGGTGGCATCATGGGCCGCCTGCTCCACGAATTTGCCGTTGTGATCAGCGTGGCCATCCTCGTCTCGGGCGTGGTTTCCCTTACTCTTACGCCCATGCTCTGCAGCCGCTTCCTCCGTCCGCAAGGCAGGGAACGGCACGGCCGATTGTATATGGCCCTGGAAAATTTCTTTACTGACATGCGGAATGGCTACGAACGAAGTCTCCAATGGGTGCTGGGGCACCGCTTCGCGACCCTGGTCATCACTAATGTTCTTTTCATCCTGACCATTTTTCTCTTCTGGGTGATGCCGAAAGGATTTCTCCCGACCGAGGACACGGGCCAGATCTTCGCCTTTACCGAGGCACAGCAGGGAATTTCCTTTGATGACATGGCCAGGCACCAGAAG
>DATDRO010000194.1:0-8750 GCA_035291685.1 Nitrospirota bacterium
GCTGAGACCTTCAGGACCTGCCCGCTTCCAGAGAGGGCCTGGTCGCAGATCTCGGTGATCCGCGCGATCTCTGTTGTGCCGATAACGGCATCCGCCTCGGGGAGTTCCTTGAGAAGCTCGTCCTTATACCGCTGGGCCAGACAGCCCGCGATGATGAGGGCGCGGCATTTTCCCTGCTTCTTCATCTTCGCCGCGTCGAGGATCGCCCCGATGGACTCTTCCTTCGCGGACTCGATGAACCCGCAGGTGTTCACCACGATCACATCCGCCTCGGCCTGGTCCGCGGTGATCTCAAAGCCCGAGCCCGCAAGGACGCCGAGCATCTGCTCCGCGTCCACCTGGTTCTTCGGACACCCGAGGCTGACCATTCCTATTTTGTATGATTGTTTCGACACGGATTCTGTTTTTCGGGTAATGCGGAATAGAGAGGACAACAAATGAATGTTGTTCTACCGGGCGTGTACCGTAGATTTCTTATTTTTCAGTCGACGGCGCATTTCTTCCGTAGAAATTCCGCCCTCTGATTTCTGCCGTGCACGCGACCGCTCGATTAAATCCAGGAACTGTGGATTATTGCTGAGGGAAACTGTCTCTATATCAGCGTTGCTGATACGCACCAGGGCGGCAACGGGCTTACCTTCAGCCGTAACAATCATCGGCTCTTTTTTGACTTTTTTTGTATAATCCGACAGTGATAGTGTCGCTTTTGTTATTTCAATCGTCTTCATAATTTTACCACCTCGTTTCCAATTATAACCCGATTTCTATCCTTAACCCCGACAGCACGTATATATACAACATGCTTTGGCTTCGTCTCGACATCATAGTAGACTCGGAGATTTCCAATTCGTAACTCCCATGGCGCCAATGGATTAGGCCGCATGGGTTTTCTGTTTCTTGTTTCTACGGTCGGTTGATCTTGTAACTGCCTTTCTACCGAATCCAGTATAATCACCTGCTGGCGTGTCGTCAGGGCACGCATATGTTCTTCTGTGTCAGGTGAGTATCGGATGAGATATTTCAAGCCTCTTGTTCCTCGTGACTCAACACTTAACGTCTTAAATATACCACTTCGTTCAGATCCAGACAATGCAAATCCTTCTCAAAACCCTCCGCTCATGGTGAGGAAGCCCGCCATCTTCTCGTTCATTTCCCGGAGCCGGCGGGAGAGGGTCTGGGTGAAGACCCAGAGGAGCTTGTAGCCCATCTCCCGGTCCCGGATCAGCACCTTGTCGAGGTCTGTCTTGCTGATCGCCAGCGCCTCCATGTCGGTATTGGCGATGGCATGGGCCGAGCGCGGAAAATTGTCGATCAGGGCCATCTCGCCGAAGTAGTCGCCCGGCTTGAGCACGGCGAGCGCCTCTTCGCCGATGTTCGGGATCATCTTGCTGATCCGCACCTCGCCCTTGACGATGACGTAGCACTTGTTTCCGGGATCGCCTTCGAAAAACATGATCGTGTCCTTCGCGTGCGTTTCCCTGACACAGATCTTCTCGATCTCTTCCAGCTCATCGTCCGTCAGGCTTGAAAACAGATTGATCTTTTTCAGCAAGTCCTTCATGGGGCCTCCCTCATCGTTTCATCGCGTTTTGTCAAAACCAACCACGGAGAACACCGAGAAAACACTGCAATTTTGGAAAAGTTCTAACCGCAGAGTTCGCAGAATCTTTTGATATCTAAAAGGCAACTACTCCGGTGCTCAGGGCAGCCATGAGCGATAGGCGCTGTAAGCGTGCAGGGTAAAAATGCCTTACCGACGCAGGAGCTGCGGGCAAAAGCACCGTCTATGCCGAATTTCAATGACTTATGGCGCGCTAAGCGACAGAGCGAGTGGCTGACTTGAGCAGCTACTCTAAAAAAATTCTCTGTGTCCGCTGTGGTAAAAAAATCACATGTGCGTCCTGTCCATCTCGAACGCGTTCTCGATAAGATCTATCGATTGTTCCGTTGCGGCGCTTATGGCGACCACATCGAACCGGCACGGGACCTGGTGGAGCTTCTTGTATTTTATATACCCGAGCGCCGCCTTGATCATCCGCTGCTGCTTGCGGGGATTGACCGCAAGCTCCGGCGCCCCATAGGACGCGTTCGACCGCGTCTTGACCTCGACGAACACGACCTCTCCCCGGTGCAGGGCAATGAGGTCTATCTCTCCCTGGTGAGTGCTGTAATTACGTTCCAGGATCTTATACCCCTGCTTTACCAGGAACCGCGCGGCCCGGTCTTCGCCTTCCCTGCCGAGTATTTTCTTTGCGAGGCTCACCGCCCGGCCCCTTTCAGCATCGCGGCAACGGGATTGAAGCTCTTCCGGTGAGCGTCGCACGGACCGTATTTTTGTATCAGGGCCAGGTGTTCTTTCGTCCCGTAGCCTTTATGTTTTTCGAAATTATACTGAGGGAACTTTTTGTGGAGGTCACGCATCAGCCGGTCCCTCGTCACCTTTGCGAGAATGGATGCGGCGGCGATGGAGTGGCTTCGGCAGTCGCCCTTGATGAGCGATTTTTGAGGGATGGATATCCGCGAAAGGGTCATGGCGTCGAGGAGCAGATAATCGGGTTGGGGAGAGAGGGCCTGCAGCGCACGCTCCATGGCGATGATCGTGGCCTGGTAGATGTTTACTTCGTCGATCGTCATCTCGTCAACAATGCCGATGCCGAAACAGAGCGCCTGCCCTCGTATCTCATCGTAGAGGCGCTCCCGCTCCGGCTCGGGTACCTGTTTCGAGTCCGTTACGCCGGTGATGAAGAGATCGGGGGGAAGCACCACGGCGGCGGCAACCACCGGTCCTGCCAGCGGCCCCCTGCCGGCCTCGTCGAGCCCCGCGATGCGCGCGTAACCCGCTGAGCGGGCGTTGCGCTCAAAGGCGAGGGTGTCGCCCTCCCTGTCGAAGAGATCATCCGTACTGCCTGACGATGTATCCCGCGTACGGGAAGAACCACGAGGCATGGGGACCTCTTGGAAGAAGAAATTCCAAATTACAAATCACAAATTACAAATAATCACCAATGATCAAATCTCAATAACCAAACAGTTTGGAGCTTCGAACTTGGTTATTGGAATTTATTTGTCATTTGGCGCTTGAGATTTGGAATTTGTATCTTTTACTTCTGCGCCTGCTCTTCCACCGGTTTCGTCGCGCCGGCAACCGTTGCGTAGACACGTTCTTTTTCCTTGATCCTCGAGGCCTTGCCGCGCAGCTCACGCAGGAAGTAAAGCTTGGCCCTGCGGACCTTGCCCTCTTTGGCAAGCTCGATCTTGTCGATCATGGGGGAATGGAGCGGGAACATACGCTCAACGCCGACACCGTACGAGATCTTCCGCACCCTGACGGTCTCGCGCGAGCCCGCACCCTGCCGGCCGATCACAACGCCCTCAAAGACCTGGATCCTTTCCTTGTCGCCTTCCACAACCTTCGCATGAACGCGGACGGTGTCGCCCACGCGGAAGCTCGGCAAACCTGCCTTCAACTGCGCCTTTTCTAATGCCTGGATGATATTCATTGCAAACCTCCCCAAAAACGAAAACATTTATTGAAAAATGAAATTTGTAAAATGTTAAATTGAAAAATTTCCTTCACTTTTAAAGTTCCAATCTGCAATTTACAATTCTCACTGAACTTCTCTTTTAAGTTCGGCGAGCATCTCCCGGTCTTCATCCGTGAGCTCGGCCGTCTCCAACAGGTCAGGCCTTTTCATGAGCGTGGCCTTGAGCGCCTCGCGCCTGCGCCATTGCCGGATCTCTTCATGGTTGCCGGAAAGCAGCGCGTCCGGCACCTTCATCCCCCGAAAATCCGCGGGCCTCGTGTAGTGGGGATGGTCGAGCAGGCCGTCGCCGAACGAATCGCGGTACGCCGACTCCTCATCGCCCAGCACCCCGGGAAGAAGCCTTGTCGCGGCGTCGATCACCACGAGCGCCGCGAGCTCCCCGCCCGTGAGCACGTAATCCCCGATCGAGAGTTCCTCGTCAACGAGCGCCGTGCGCACGCGCTCGTCGATCTCTTCATAGTGGCCGCAGAGCAGAACGATCCTCCGCTTTTCTTCGGAGAGCCGCTCCGCCTGCTGCTGGTCAAAGAGCCTGCCCTGGGGCGAGAGCAGTATCGTTAATAATCGTTCTCCGGGATACTCCGCCGTGACCGCTTCAATCGCCTTGAAGATCGGCTCCGGCTTCAGCACCATCCCCGCGCCGCCGCCGTAGGGACTGTCATCGGCGGTCTTGTGTTTGTCTTCCGCGAAGTCCCTGATGTTCCAGACCCGAACGTTCAGGAGCCCCTTGTCCCTGCCCCGCTTCAACATGCTCTCGTTCAGCGGCCCGGCCAGGATCCCGGGAAAGAGGGTGAGAACGTCGAAATTCAATTGTCGCATAGCCGTCAGCTGTCCCGGGTTCACCCCAATGGAATTTCCCGGACGCCGAGAATGCGCCTCGGAGATTCCAGCAGAGTTCATTCCATGAGACCGTCCATAAGATGGATGACCATTCGCCTGGCCTTCCTGTCGATCTCCTTCACCACCTCGGACGTGGCAGGGATATAAACCTCTTTCCCGCGGCTCTTCATCACATAAACATCATTACTGCCGGTCTCGAAGATGTCCGTGATCGTTCCAAGCTTCTCGCCGGCCTCGGAAAAAACCTCCATATCGATAAGCTCATACCAATAAAAGCTGCCCTCGGGGAGCGGAACCGCCTCCTCTTTCGGGACCTGTATGAGCCAGCCGGAGATCGCCTTTGCCTTCTCAGGCGTATCGTAATCCTTGAACAGGATGAGCGGGGCTTTGCCGGAATATCGTACAGACAGGACCCGGCAAACGATCTCTTTTCCCGCGGGAGAGGTCAGGTACACACGGTCCAGTTCTTTGAACCGCTCGGGGAAATCGGTCATCAACTGGACCTTCACCTCTCCCTTTAATCCCCAGGGCTTGAGCGCTTTGCCGATCGTTATGAGCATACGTATCAGCCTGCAAGCTTATGGGCTTGCGGACTCACGCAGTCTACTTCGCCTCTGCAAACTGCTTCATGATCCCGGATTTTGAGAGCAGGGTCCTTACCGTATCCGACGGGATCGCGCCCTTCTTGAGCCAGTCGAGCGTCTTCGCCTGGTCCACGGTGACCGCTGCCGGCTTTTTGAGCGGGTCGTAGGTCCCGATCATGTCGATGAAGCGACCGTTTCTCGCCGCCCGGGAGTCCGCCACCACCAGCCGGTAGAACGGCTTCTTGTGGGTCCCTATCCTTCTCAGTCTGATCCTTACCGCCATGTTTCACCTCTCTCCTTAAAAAAGTTCCAAATCTCAAATAACAAATTCCAAATAATAACCAATGATCAAACGAAAAGAACCAAACAGTTTGGAGCTTGGAATTCGGTTATTGGAATTTATTTGTTATTTGGTGCTTGTTATTTGGAATTTGCCGTTACCTCATACCTCCGAGCATGCGGCCCATCTTTCCCATCTTGCCGCTTGTCATCGACTTCATCATCTTGCGCATTTCCGCGAACTGTTTGAGCAGCCTGTTCACGTCCTGCACCTGGGTCCCGCTCCCTTTCGCAATGCGCAGCCGCCTGCTGCCGTTGATGACCGAGTAATCCGTCCGTTCCTTCCGTGTCATGGAATTGATGATCGCCTCGACCCTCGTCAGGTCCTTGTCATCCACACCGCCGTCGGGGAGCTTCATCTTGTTCAGCCCCGGTATCATCCCGATGATCTGTTCGAGCGACCCGAGCTTCTTCACCTGCCGGAGCTGGTTGCGAAAATCTTCGAGGTCGAAGGAGTCCTTGCGCATCTTCTTCGCAAGGGTGAGCGCCTCTTCCTGCGAAACGGTTTCCTGCGCCCTCTCGATGAGCGACATCACATCGCCCATACCGAGGATCCGCGAGGCCATGCGGTCCGGGTAAAACGCCTCGAGGGCGTCGAGCTTCTCTCCCATGCCGACGAACTTGATCGGCTTGCCGGTCACCGCCCGTATCGAAAGGGCCGCCCCGCCGCGGGCGTCGCCGTCGAGCTTGGTCAGCACCACACCGTCGAACCCGACGGAAGTGTTGAACTTCTCCGCGATGTTCACGGCCTCCTGGCCGGTCATGGCATCGGCCACCAGGAGCGTTTCATGCGGCTTTACCCCGGCCTTGATCCGCCGGAGCTCATCCATGAGCGGCTCGTCGATCTGGAGCCTGCCTGCCGTGTCGAGGACCACGACCTCGTACAGGGACTTCCCGGCATGCTCGACCGCCTCGCGGCAGATGGCGACCGGGTCTTTCTCTTCAGAGGCGTACGCGTCGACCCCGACCTGTTTGGCAAGGACCGTGAGCTGCTGGACCGCCGCCGGCCTTCGGGTGTCCGCCGGAACGAGCAGCACCCGCCGCCCGTCCTTCTTGAAATTCCTCGCGAGCTTGCCCGCGGTCGTCGTCTTGCCGGAACCCTGGAGGCCCACCATCATGATGATTGTCGGCGGGTTGGGCGCAAGATGGAGCTTTGCCTGCGTGCCGCCGAGCAAGGCCACCAGTTCTTCGTTTACGATCTTTATTACCTGCTGGCCGGGAGTAAGGCTCCCCAGCACATCCTGGCCAACAGCGCGTTCCTGCACCCTGCCCGTGAACTCCTTTACGACCTTGAAGTTCACGTCGGCTTCGAGGAGCACGAGCCGTACTTCGCGGAGCGCCTCTTTGACATCCTCTTCCTTGAGAACGCCCCTGCCGCGCAGTTTCTTGAATACTGCCTCTAATTTACCTGATAAGGCGTCAAACATACGGCCCGTCCAGTGAAAGACTATAGAATATATAGGATAACCCTTCTATTGTCAAGGATTTTCTGGTTTTTTGTCAGTTGGAAAGAATTATGGCGAGCTCAGTACCACTCTGATAATGAAAGGATTTCAGTCTATTTTTTCGGGACAATGCGGACGAACCGCTTCTTCCCGACACGGAGGATGTACTCACCGGATGGGGGGAGCTCGGCGTCACTGTCCTTGACCGGCTTCTCGTTCACCTCCACGGCGCCCTGCTGGATGAGCCTGCGGGCATCGGAATTGCTCTTGGCCGCGCCGGCAAGGGCAATGATCTTCGCAAGCTTCATATTCCCGCTTTCCCAGGTGATCTCGACAACAAGGATATCGTCGGGAAGATTTTTTTTACTGAATACGTGCTCGAATTCCTCGCGGGCCTTCCTGCCTTCACCGGGAGCACAAAAGCGATCAACCAGTTCTGCGGCAAGTACCTTCTTCGCCTCCATGGGGTGAACAGAGCCGTTCTTGATCCCCTTCTTGATCGTCTCAAGCTCGGCGAGGGAGATCGAGCTCAGAAGCTCGTAATAGCGGAGCATCAGATCATCGCTTGCGGACATCATCTTGCCGAATATCTGGCCTGCCGGTTCGTTGATGCCGATATAGTTCCCGAGGCTCTTGCTCATCTTGTTCACGCCGTCCAGCCCTTCGAGGAGCGGCATCAGAACGAGGGTCTGCGGCTCCTGGCCGTACTCCTTCTGGAGCTCCCTGCCCACGAGCAGATTGAACCGCTGGTCCGTGCCACCGAGCTCCACGTCGGCCTTCAGCACCACGGAATCATACCCCTGGATGAGGGGATAGAGGAATTCGTGAATACTTATCGGCAGCTCGGCCTGGTAGCGTTTCTTAAAATCCTCGCGCTCTAACATCCTCGCGACGGTATATTTCGCCGCAAGCTGGATCACATCATCCGCGCCGAGCTTCGACATCCACTCGCTGTTGAAGACGATCTTTGTTTTGGCAGGGTCGAGGATCTTGAAGATCTGCGCCTGATAGGTCCTGGCGTTCTCGAGGACCTCCTCTTTCGTAAGATGTTTTCTCGTCTCCGACTTTCCGGTGGGGTCGCCGATCATGCCCGTAAAATCGCCGATGAGAAAGACAACCTCATGGCCGAGCTCCTGGAACTGCCGCATCTTGTTCAGGAGCACGGTATGGCCGAGATGAATATCCGGGGCCGTGGGATCGAACCCCGCCTTCACGCGGAGCGGCTTTTTCGAAGAGAGGGACCTCTCCAGCTTCTTCAGGAGGTCATCCTCAAGGATGACCTCCACAGAGCCGCGCTTTATGATCTCAAGTTGTTCCTGTGCAGAATGCATATTCTTTTAAAACCTTCTTTAGCCACGGATATACACGGATGAACACTGATAAAAAAGTTATGTGTTTTTGCGTTTTTTAATTCCGCACTCCGCCAAGATCACCCTCTCCCTTTTTCCCTCTCCCCTCGAGGGGGAGGGGCAGGGGTGAGGGGCATTATCGACGCACTCCGCAATCGTCCCTCTGAACCAGGTCCATCACGATCTCCGCCATCAGAGGATGGGAGCCCACAAAATCGGTCATCAGTATCTCTATCCCGGGATGCTTCTTTCTCGCCTGTTCGATAAGCGCCGGGATGTCCCTGGTCACGTGGGCGCCCGGCTGCATGAAGTAGGGAACGATCACGATCCGTTCGGCATTCTTGCGGGCGCATGATTCGATGGTTTCCATGAGAGCCGGCAAGGTGTGCTGCAAGAACGCCTGTTCCACGATCTCATGCCCGCCGCGCTTCTTCACCTCAACGACGATCCGCTGAATAGCTTTATCCGCGCCCGCGCTTCTGCTCCCATGACCCAGGATAATCACCGCAGATTTCACACTATCTCCTTTATACGCGAGGACGAATTTTTTTATCACAGCCTGTCGCAAAAGTCAATTTAATAGTGGCCTCACTGGTAATGCTTCAGTTACGGGGGCTAAATGAGCAGGGGGTAGCAGCCCTTGAGCGATAG
>DATDRO010000195.1:0-8531 GCA_035291685.1 Nitrospirota bacterium
CCCCTCTTTGAAAAAGACCCCGGTCACTTCTCCGCCGACCAGCGCCTTGATCGAGACGGCGTTGATGGTCTCGACATTTCCGATCGTGCGGACCTGCAGGGGCACATCCTGTTGCGTCACGGGCGCCGCGGCCACCGGCACGGCCCGCGGCGGCGGCGCTTTTTTCTTTCCGCACGAGGACGCCGCCGCCGTGAGGAGAAACAGCACAAGAACGATGGATGCTGTTTTATATGCGGTAAAAAGCCGGAAATTTCCTCTCATCATATATCCCTTCCACTGCTGTCCCGCGCTTCAGCGATCCTTCACGATTTGCCCCGCATCATGCAGTATGCATCCCGTATTGATCATCTCGCGCCCATAGCTCTCTCGATGCTTGCCTGGGCGATTTTGTAATTAGACAACGCGCTCGTATAGTTCGCCTGCGCAGTGACGTATGTGGCAAAGGCGTCGGAAACCTCGATGGGGCTGCCCACTCCGGCTGAGTATCTGCCGTTTGCAAGATCCAGGTTCTCTTTGGCCTGCCTGGCTGCAAGTTCGGCAGTCGAGATGCTGGCCTCCGCCGCCTGCAGGTTCAGGTATGCCTGCCGCACCTCGAGTAATATCTGCTGCCGTATTGATTCTTCGTTCGCCTTCAGGACATACAGGTTGGACTTTGCCTCCGCAACCTGATGACTGGTCAAAAATCCGCTGAATAAGGGAACGGTCAGGACCACGCCTGCATTCCAGCCGCCATCGAGCTGATTGGGCGGAACATCCACTCCCGCTTTATTGTAGCTGGCGCTTCCCGACAAGGTCGGATAATAGCCTGACCGCGCAAGACTGATATTCGCCTCCGCCGCCTGCCTTTTCGCAATGATCGATTTGAGGTCGGGCCTGTTTTCAAAGGCCTTCCCTGTTGCTTCTTCCAGGGTCACCGTATATGGCTGGAATGAGAGATTGTCCTCGATCGCGTACTCGGGCGCGTCGGGCACCCCCATGGTATTGTTCAGCGTCACCCAGGCTATTTTAAGCGCATTCTCTGCATTGATGAGGCTGAGTTTTGCGGTGCTCAGGTCCACTTCGGCCTTGATGACGTCGATTTTTGACTTTGTGCCGACTTCGTAAAAACCCTGTGCCTGGTCGAGGTGAAGTTGAAACTGTTTTATGACGTCGGCGGCCACGTCCCGGTTTCTCCTGGCCTGAAGCACCCCGTAATAGGCCTGCTTGACGCTCAGGGAGATCGTATCTTGCGTTGTATTAAGGTCTGAGCGTGCGGACGCGAGGTTATATTTCGAGACATCGACCGATGACGATGTCTTTCCGAAATCGTAGATGGTCTGATTGAGAGTGACGCTGCCTGTATACTGATCGTATCGCGCACCGAAAAGCGTCGCCGTCGCAGGTCTGTTATTGGTATATTGCGCAGAAGTGCTGATTTGCGGGTAATAGGCCGAACGAGACTCGCCTACCCTGCTGCGATTGACATCCACCGTATTCACTGCGGCAACGATGGTCGGATTTATCCTGAGTGCGATGTCGATGCACCGGCTCAGCGTGAGCATCTCGCCCTTCGTTATCAGTCCTCCACCCGAGCGATCATTCCTCTCAGGCTGTTCGATCGGCACTTTATACTGCTCGGCGGGGACCGGTTCCTTTGTCATCATGCCCGCGTCTGCCTGGTCCTTCTTCTCAGGCTGTTCGACGTGCGTGCTGGGCTGTCCCGGGGGGGGCGGCTCGTTTGCCGCCATGCCCTGGCCCGGCCCGTCCTTTTTTTCAGGCTGTTCAACAGACGTCTTGTCCTGGTTCGCGGCCGGCGGATCCTCGGCAGACAGGCCGGCGGTGCTCGCCGCAAAAAAGAGGCATATTGAGATCATTATCGTGAAAAACATACTGAACGCATTGCCACCACTCATATCGTTCTCCTGAAATGCTATTGTTCGGGATTCGCGGTCCCGTGAATAAAAATGTCGACCAATTCCCGGATGTCTTTTTCCATTTTCTGCCTGGGTATGCCGGCGCCCTTCATGATCTCTTCTGTCCTGAAATACGAGAAAAGCATCCCCAAAAACATCCGCGCGGCCACCTCGGGGGACACTTTCCTCAGCACGCCCTTTTTCTGCTGGGAAGCGAAATAGCTCGCCAGGGTCATTCTGATCTCGGTTATAAATTTATTATATATCTGTCTGATCTTTTCCGGATAGAGGTTTACCTCCGAGTACATTATCTTGATCATCGGTTTACGTTGTTTCAACGTCAAGAGAAACTTGTTCGCGACCAGCCTCAGGGCGTCGTCATACGAAAGGCGTTCCAATTCCGGCAGCAGTTCCTTCAGTTTCGGCAAAAACGTATACTTGCTCAAGACCTCCATAAAAAGCCTTTCCTTGGAGCCGAAGTGCCTGAAAAGGGTCAGCTCGGTAACGTCGGCCTCCTGGGCGATCTCCCTTGTCGTGGCCCCGAGATATCCTTTTTCGGAGATGAGCTTGAGAGATGCGTCAAACAGTCGTTCTTTTGTATCAGCCTTTTTCATAATTGTAAGTACTTACTTACTTTTTATATCGCATTGAAAAGAAAAAGTCAAGCACAGAAGCTCTCTTTGGGCCGGGAAATCGCCATCATCATTCCGTGTAGTGGCGGAGAATCCCGGATCTTCAAATAAATGAGACCCTTCACTTCGACCAGGGTTGTATGGAAGGCTGTTTTTATCGCGCTGTCGGGCCCCTGCGGGCCTGTGAACGGCGGTGCAGAAAAAGAAAAAGGATCGTGAACGTCCGGGATATTTCCCGGTTTGATCAGGATCCATGTTTTTTCACTCACCACTCCGCACTCCGAACTGAATCTGAGGGCAGGTCCACACGCTTTGGAGATGATCTGAAAATTTATTTGTGCAACTTTATTCTTAATCGCGGGCTGCCGTCCATTTGCGGGATTCGGAAAGCCGGTCGTGTTCAGACCAGTCAACGGCCAAAGCGATTTGCCGCCTTCTTTTCGCATGGATCAGAAATATATCTGCTATAATAACAACCATAATAATGCTCATACCCACGGCGTTGTGCGCTGCGCGTTCTTGAGCGTGGGTGAGCCGAAATCTGTTGCTGACAGCAACATTGCCGAATGGTGTCCGAACACGATGATGACGGTAAAGGCAAATATCGCAGGTTTTTTGAACAGGCAGTCCCGATATTTTCATATCATGGCCGGGACCCTGCTCGCTGTCCTCCTGGGTATTTTCGATTACCTGACAGGTCCGGACATTTCTTTCCTGATATTTTATCTGTTTCCCGTTTCCCTGGTCGCCTGGTTCGGGGGGAGAAGGGCAGGGGTCCTGATGGTCCTGATAAGCGTTGTTACATGGTTTTTCGCTGATGTGATGACGCGGGTGCCGCAGGCGCATTTTCTCATTCCTTTTTGGAGCGTGATCGAGAAATCGGGCGTGTTTCTGATCATCGCGTACATCGTATCGGTGATGAGAACCGCATTTGATCGCGAAAAAGCTTCGGCCAGGATCGATTTTCTGACCGGGATATTGAATCGGAGGTCCTTCTTTGAATATGCCGATATCGAAAACAACAGGGCGCACCGGTATCAACGTCCTTTTACCATGGTTTATATGGACCTGGATAATTTTAAGCTCGTGAACGATCTTTTCGGACACGACGTGGGCGATATGCTGCTGCGCTCCGTTGCCGAAACTCTCAGGGAGAATATCCGAAAAATCGATCTCATCGCGCGGATGGGCGGCGACGAATTCGTGCTTCTGTTGCCGGAGACCGGATACGAACCCGCGCAGGCGGCCGTCCGCAAGATCCAGGAAAGACTTCTGGATGTCGCCCGGAAGCACGGATGGCCCGTAACCTTCAGCATCGGCGCTGTTACCTTCATTGGTTCTCCCACAACCGTTGATGAGATGATAAAAGTTGCCGATAGTCTCATGTACTCGGTGAAGAAGAGCGGCAAGAACATGGTCAGGCACGAGACCTTTTATCCCAACCAGTGACAGCGGTCGGGACGGTCCAGCGCTTTTTTGTTCCCGCTGCTCCGAAACGCCGGCGGAGCCTGGTATGCACATGTTGGAAAAACCGGTCAACGGCGTGACCGTGCGTTTGATATCCGCTGATCTTACCGAGCGGGACGTTGACGCGATCGTGAACGCCGCCAACGACCGGCTCCAGCACGGCGGCGGCGTCGCGGGCGCGATCGTGCGCAAAGGCGGCCGCATCATCCAGGAGGAGAGCGACAGAATAGGATTTGCGGCCGTCGGCACTGCGGTGATCACGACCGGCGGAACGCTCAAGGCGCGTCATGTCATCCACGCCGTCGGGCCGAGAATGGGCGAAGGCGATGAAGACAACAAATTGAGGCGCGCCATGAACAGCGTCCTGAAACTGGCGACGGAGAACGGCCTCACGAGCATTTCCGTGCCGGCGATCAGCGCGGGCATATTCGGTTTCCCCAAAGACCGGTGCGCGAAGATACTGGTCAACGAGACCGTCGCCTTTTTAAAAAATGGACCGAAGAGCGCGCTTAAGCTTGTTGAGTTCTGTATCTTTGATCAGGAGGCGTACGCCTTCTTCAAGTCAGAGTTTGAAAAGATATAACCGGACGAAAAACGCATCTGGTTTCGTACGATATCATTTTTCAGTAATGTATATAATTGAAAAAAACTTAACGTTGTCGTCCGGGAGGACTCATGGGACTGTTTGACCGTATGATCGGCGCGGGGAAGAGCGCGAATGAGAGCGCTACCGGGGTAAAACCGGGGCGCAACGAACCGTGCTGGTGCGGCAGCGGAAAGAAGTACAAGAAGTGCCATCTTCCCGAAGACGATACCAAGGCAACGGCGAAGTCCTGCTCCCTGAACTGCGGCCCTACGTGACGCACCTCCTGAGCTGAGTTTCAGCTCGTAACCTTCATGTGATCATCACTCGGCTGCGGACAGAGCAGCCCTGAACAAAGACGCGCCGTATCACCATGTTCGATACCGCCCGCCTGAAAGAAAAAAGACCGGCAGAATAGCCGATCTTTTTATTGGTGCCGGCGGTCGGAATCGAACCGACATGGAGTTGCCCCCGGAGGATTTTGAGTCCTCTGCGTCTACCAGTTTCACCACGCCGGCACGGAGTAAAACTTACACCAACCTTCCGGTGCTGTCAAGGGAAAAGGCCTTTCTTGTTCGTACTTCCTATTTTAGGGTTGCATCTTCCCGCCCGGCTTTGTATAATACCGTTTATGCTCACGGGTTATAACACGGATTTTAAATTCAAAGGGAAAGTCTACCACATCCAGACAGAAGACGGCGGGGCAAACAGTCCTTATATAACCTCTCTCCTCTATCACGGCGGGGCGATCATCGGCACGCGAAAGACCAGCTATGCCGACATCATCAGGGCGGATTGCCTTGACGAGGTCGTGCGTGAGCTCATGATGGAGCAGCACAAACAGGTGATCCGTGACTTCATGCAGGGAAAGCTGGAGTCCGGCCAGGCCCCTCAGCAGATGGCGCAGCCCGCTCCGGAGCCGGCCCCGACGCCGGCAAAAAAAGAGCCTCCGCCCGCGCCCGCGGCAAAACCCGCTCCAACAGCAGAAGAAATAAAAGACACAGGCGAAAAAAGCCTCGACGAGGTCATTCTCGATTTTCTTGCCCAGGAGCAGAAGGCGCGGGGACAGAAGAAGTAGGACAGAAGACAGAAGACAGAAGACAGAAGACAGAGGAGCATTGAATGGCGGCTACCAAAGAACAGATCAAAACACTCGAAGACAAAGCGCGGCGAATGCGGATCGATATTCTGAAAACGCTGGCGGGATGCGGCTCCGGCCATACCGGGGGGAGCCTTTCCGCGACGGACATCGTGGCTGCGCTCTATTTTTACAAGATGAAGTATGATCCTAATAAGCCGCAGTGGAAGGACCGTGATAGTTTTATCCTTTCCAAAGGCCACGCGGCGCCGCTCCTCTATACAGCGCTCGCCCATGCCGGTTTTTTTGAACATACTGAGCTGTGTACCCTCCGCAAACTCGGGTCCCGGCTCCAGGGCCATCCTGACAGCAAGTATCTGCCGGGGATCGAGATCTCGACCGGTTCCCTCGGACAGGGACTGTCCGTGGCGAACGGGATTGCGCTCGCGCACAAGCTTGACAAGAGCCCCAGCCGCGTCTACGCGCTGCTGGGGGACGGCGAGCTCCAGGAAGGGCAGATATGGGAGGCGGCGATGACCGCGGCGCACTACAAGCTCGACAACCTTTGCGCCCTTGTGGACAACAACGGCCTCCAGATAGACGGCCCGGTCGCGAAGGTGATGGGCGTGGAGCCGATCACGGACAAGTGGCGCGCCTTCGGCTGGGAAGTGTTCGACATCAGCGGGCATAACATGGCGGAGATCACAGCCGCCCTTGACAGGGCCGAGACCGTAAAAGGGAAGCCGACGATGATCGTCTGCCGCACGGTCAAGGGCAAGGGCTCCTCCGTGTTCGAAGGGAAGGTGGAGTTCCACGGGACGACACCGTCCAAGGAAGAGCTTGAGATCGCGCTAAAGGAGCTGGCGGAAGCAAAATGCTGAGACACGGGGATGCGGGGACACGGGGAAGGAACGGTTTTTCAGCCCAATTCCCCCGGTCTCCGCGTCATTCTTGATTTACGGGAGGAAACGTGACACAGAAAGTCGCTACACGGGACGCGTACGGGGACGCGCTGGTCAACCTCGGGAAAAAACGGGACGATGTGGTGGTGCTCGACGCGGACCTCTCGGGCTCGACAAAGACGGCAAAATTCGCCAAGGTCTTTCCCGAACGGTTCTTTAATATCGGCATTGCCGAACAGGACATGATGGGGACCGCCGCGGGGCTTGCGATCGCGGGCAAGCTGCCGTTCGTGAGCACCTTCGCGGTCTTTGCCACGGGCAGGGCGTGGGAACAGATCCGCCAGTCCATCTGCTATCCCAACATGAACGTGAAGGTCGTCGCGAGCCATGCCGGGGTCACGGTGGGCGAGGACGGCGGATCTCACCAGTCCGTTGAGGACATCGCCGTGATGCGGGTCATCCCGAACATGACGGTGATCGTGCCGGCTGACGGCGTGGAGACGCAGCAGGCCATCGACGCGGTGGCGGAGTACAAGGGTCCGTGCTACGTTCGCGTCGGACGGAACAAGACGCCCGTTCTTTTCAACGCAGACTATCAATTCAAGATCGGCAAGGCGCACGTGTTCCATGAAGGGAAGGACGCCGCGATCATTGCGACGGGCATCATGGTCGCCGAAGCGCTTGTTGCCCGCGACATGCTCAAAGCGGAAGGGATAGACGCAGGCGTGATAAACATGTCCACGATCAAACCGCTCGACACCGGCGCCGTTCTATCAGCGGCGAAGCGGTGCGGCGCGATCGTTACCGCCGAGGAACATTCCATCATCGGCGGCCTGGGCGGGGCAGTGGCCGAGACGCTCGCCGAATCAACGCCGGTTCCCCTGGTGCGTATCGGCGTTAAGGACACGTTCGGAACATCCGGCGACAGCGATGGATTGCTCAAACATTACGGATTGTCGGCAGGGGATATTGCCGCCGCGGTAAAAGAGGTCATCAAAAAGAAACGCTGATGAACGGGCAAGCAAATTCCAAATTTCAAATGACAAATCACAAATAATTTCCAAGTTCCAAATTCAAATGCTTGAACCCCGTTTGAATTTTGGAGTGAGCATTAAGCCCGCAGCTTGCTGTAGGCTGTTTCAATATTGGTTCTTGAGATTTCGGATTTATTTGTTATTTGGATTTTGTGATTTGAGATTTGTTTTATGATCCAACTCTACCGCGTGAGCAAATACTACGAAGGCGTTCCCGCCTTGCGCGAGGTCAGCTTTACCATTAACAAGGGCGAGTTCGTCTTCATGACGGGTCCGAGCGGCGCGGGAAAGTCCACGCTCCTCAAGATCCTTTTCTGTGCGGAACGGGCTGATGAAGGCCAGATCATCATTCAGGGGATGAACACCTTCAGGCTCGGTCCATCGGGCATCCCTTACCTCAGGCGGAACATGGGGTTCGTATTCCAGGACTACAAACTCCTCCAGCACAAGACCGTGTCCGAAAACATAGCGCTTGCGCTCAAGGTGGTCGGAACTCCCTTTGGAGAGATCGAGCGCCGGTCGTATCAGGTGCTGAAAAAGGTCGGCATGGAGAACAAACGGCATCTCACCCCGCCCAAGCTTTCGGGCGGGGAGCAGCAGCGCGTGGCCATCGCCCGGGCGCTCGTGAACGAACCGCAGGTGCTTCTCGCGGACGAACCCACCGGCAACCTGGACCCGCAGAGCGGACAGGACGTGTTCCGGCTGTTCAAGGACATCAACATGAAGGGGACGACCGTCCTCGTTGCCACGCACGACTGGGAGACTGTGAGAAAGATGCAGCGAAGGATCATCACGATGGAGCGCGGAAGGGTCACCGATGACGGCAAGGGAAAGGGCATAGGGCATAGGGCATAGGGCATAGGGCATAGAGCACTGCTCCATGCCCTATGCGCAACGCCATGCACTCTGCTGAGCGAAGCGGTTAAATATTATGAAAGGCTAC
>DATDRO010000196.1:0-14072 GCA_035291685.1 Nitrospirota bacterium
TGCTTCAGGTCAGGGAATTTGGCGACCGGCCGAAGGTCATGATGAGAACGTACCGGAACAGTACCTGGTCGGAACCGGCAACCTACGAGCTCCGCGGGTTCTCCTTTCACACGATACCGATGGTTTTCCAAAACACTCCGGCCCTCTATCGTCAGGAACTGTTTGCGCAGAGATACTATCTTCTTGACGAAGGCAGGATGAAAGGCCCGTTCCCCATACAAAAACAGGTCCTTGTTTTCGGGAGCGCTCCAAAAATGATCGCCATTGTCCTCGCCCTGAACATACCGTTTTTCCTTGCCATCTTCCTTGTCTCCGTCGTCATCGGCAAATTCAAGCGCAGAACATGGCGCATTGATTCCGGAGAATATGAATTTGCAAGCTTGTTCAGGCGCTTTATGGCGAAAATGATCGATTCGTTCATCGTGCCCGGCCCCATTGTCGCGGCTTTTTATTTTCTCCTGACCGAAGACCTGTTCAGGGCCAGTCCCTTCAAGTTCCTGGCGATTTTCATTTTCGGCATCCTGTCCCTCGTCATCGGAGGATTTTTGTATCATTCCCTGCTCGAAGGCCTGTGGGGAAAAACGCTCGGGAAAAAGATCTGTGGTATTGTTGTGCTCAAGGATGATTTCACCCCGTGCACGCTCGGAAGAGGGTTCACCAGGAATATCATGAGAATCGTCGACACTATGTTCTCCTACCTGGTCGGCGTCACGGCAATGGCCGGCACGATGAAGTGGCAGCGGCTCGGCGATCTTGTCGCGGAAACGGTTGTCGTGAAGACCCGGAAAGTTCATGAGGAAAAAAGGTGAACCTGCAGGGTGTCTGTCATTGCGAGCGACCGCAGGGAGCGCGGCAATCTCTTCATGGCGTGCAGACTGCCGCCCTGCCGCTATTACGGAGAATTTTATTATGAAACGGAAATTCCTCTTTGCACTGCTGTGCCTGTTCCTGTCCTTTCCCTTGATCGTCCCTGCTGCTGAGATCAACTGTCTGAAGTGTCATAAGAAACTGACAAAGGGCAGATCAGTGCATCCGGCCCTGGCCATGGGGTGTCCGATCTGCCATTCCGCGCTGGATGCCAAAACCGTCCCGCACAGGAAATCGAGCGCCATCGCGCACGGGCTTTCCGCCGAACAGCCTGGGCTATGTTACGGATGTCATGACAAAGCGGTGTTTACCAGGAAGAACGCACATCCCGCCATCAGCGCGGGCTGCACAAGCTGCCACAACCCCCATTCGTCGAAGAACGCCAGGATGCTCGTATCAAATCCCCCGGCCCTTTGCTACACCTGCCATGATAAGGCCGGGTTCAGCAGAAAGACCGCCCACGCGCCTGTTGCTTCCGGCACGTGCCTGGCCTGCCACGTCCCCCACTCCTCGGACGAGATGGCGCTGCTCGCAAAAAAACCTGCGGATGTCTGCTTCCAATGCCACCGGGATGTCACACACGGACAACACACGCCTGCCATGGCAGTACGGGAGGTATTGGACCCCGCAAGGCCGGGCAAGCCATTATACTGCGGGTCCTGTCATGACCCACACGGTTCGGACAGCCCTTTGATGTTCAGGTTTGACGTCAAAAAAACAAAGGAGCTTTGCCTGCACTGTCACAAGATGTAGCGATTTTCAATAAGACAGAAGACGAAATACTGCGCCCGGCGGACAGGGGAAAATCTGTAGGCCTTCAGTGAACGGGGGTAAATTAAGCCGGGGGCAGCAGCCCTTGAGCGATAGACGCGCACAATAAAGATTAACTCATGACTAATAACTCGTAACTGGTAACTTTAAGACAGTTACAAGCTGTTTGTTGTTGGTTATCCGTTGGCGAAGCCCGCACGCTTGCGCGGCAGAGCGAAAGGGCTGCTGCCCCCGTAACTGATGGATTACGAAAATCTTTAAAAAGTTCTTGACAGAGCCCCTGAATTTATGAGAAAATTATCGTACGAAGTTTGGGAAGTTTTTTGTAGGGCGAACCGCAAAGACTCTAAGCTTTGCGGTTTTTTTTATGCCGCACATTTCCGCAATCTTCGATTTCACAAAAAGGAGGAAGCCCGGCACATGTCAAAAGGCACCGTGAAATGGTTCAATGACTCCAAAGGATTTGGATTCATTACCAAAGAAGACGGCGGAGACGTTTTCGTCCACTTCAGCGACATCCAGGGCGAGGGTTTTAAATCCTTGTCCGAGGGTCAGGAAGTGACATTTGAAGTGGTTGACAGCCCCAAAGGCCCCAAAGCCGCAAATGTCGTAAAAGTCTAAGCTGAACTTTGAAAAAGCAGGCATCGGTAAAACGAGGCCTGCTTTTTTTATTTCCGTTTTCCCCACCCGTACCGTAATGCTTGCTGATCAAAGCAAAGAATCAAGCAGAGAAGATCACGGGAAGGTCGTCATGTCCTTGATTGAGTTCCAAACGGCAAAAACCCTGTTATTATTACAGTCGGCATCAACAGGGATCATGTAGAACCCCCTCGTATTGGGATCGGGTTTCGTAAGATTAAAGATCTTTTCCGGCGGAACCTTCTCTTCCAGAAAACCAACGAGTGATTCGCCGTCGTAAAATTTAAGGTACACCTTGCGCCCGATGTTGTCCCTGATACCATAGATCTTCTTTTCCCGGTACTCGCTGAAACCTTCGAATGTCTTGACAAAAAAAACCGCTTTCAGGTCTTCTACCGGAATACTGTGCTCCATGCGGCTTTGCGTGTCCTCAACAATGACCGCCCCTGTCTCATCCGAAAAAGCCTTCAGGTAACCCTTCACAACCTTACTGGCTCTGAATCTGGCCACGACCCTCTTTTTATTTTCCATAATCGCCCCCCTTGTCTGAAAAGTTCTGTCATGCGAAGTCGCCTGTTGCGTTGTCCGCGATTATGCTCCCCATGAAACAGAACATCGTTGTGTTTGTTTGCATTATAGCAAATTTCCGGAGAGGGGCAAATCTTTTTGGGAAAATTGACGTTGCAAAGGTGAGATCAGCGAGAGAAAGTTTTCTGCAACTTCAGTATGACGAGCTGGCAATATACGATATGCGGAAAGTTTTAGCGTGTTACAAACGAGACTATCTTGCGGGAAGAAAGGGCCGGTATTTTTATCAAAGGCGATTAAGAAATGAAAGCTAAATCCGGGAATGGGCGTTCGCTGCCGGCTCCCGACAGGTTCCTTATTCATCAGCCTCAGGATAGAGGGCGCCCGGCCTGCCGTTTTTGGTCAGATATTCAGCGCTGAATGCCGGGATCACGCCGGATGTTCCTGACTCCGGCTCGATCATATGGCGGTATGAAGACAGCTGGCCGAAATTCTCCATCATATGCTGCCAGCCCTTCGCGAACAACGCACAGTCGTTATTGAAGCAGACCCACAGGAACGGCGTACCCCAGTCCAGGTGCCGTGAATCCATTTTCTCCATGAGCTTCTTGCAGTGCGGGCATGTCGGCGCCTCCGCAACCTTGTATCTCACCTCAGAATCCATAACACATATCCTCCGTCAACATCAAGGAGGTTATTATACGTCTCCGGAGGCATGTTTGCAACAAAGAAAATACAACCGATACGCCTGTCAATGAGCAGAGATGAAGCTCAGCCTGCCCCGTAACATGAGGCAGGCTGAGTGGAGGGTCTTTTGGCAAGGAAAGAGAGCGTTAACATTTTATGCGCACGGTGAGTTCTTACTATGCGGGCGTCGGCACCTCTCTCATCCGCTTGAGGAGAAGAACGGCTAATATAAATTTCGGCCCCTCTTCACTCTTTACTAATTGATAAAAGTCGCACTTTTCACAGTTATGGTACTTATGGGCAAACGTGCCCTGCTCTTTACCGCCGCACTGCGTACCAGCCACTACCCAGCACGACCGTCCGGCGTTCATGCCCCCATGGGCGCCGTCCAGCTTGGACTCGACTGCCGACGGACAGATACCGAGGTTGGCCCTGCTGCCGCCAATTTCTCGTCCGCATTTTTTAACCTCCCAACAATTCATTTTCTTCATGAAGATGACCCTCCCTAATATTATTCAATTTTTACCTGTTGAGAAAATACTAACAAAAAGGCGGGGTCGTGTCAACCTTTTTTTGCATAAACCGTTTTAAATGGTAATCCAGAAGAATACAACATCTGCTGTCTGTGGGTTGAGAAGTTCCAAGATCTCAACAACCGCAGGTAGCAACAAATCACAGACACACGTCGAATGATGCAATCAGGTGAAATCGCACGAAATGGTGCAGTTAATAATTTTCCACCATAAGCTCGAAATAACTCCTCGGGTGCAGGCATGCGGGGCAGACATCGGGAACATCAACCCCCTCGTGATGGTAGCCGCAGTTGCGGCATTTCCAGACCGCGGGTTTGTCCTTCTTGAAGACCTTTCCTTTTTCAATGTTCTCGAGCAGCTTCCGATAACGCTTCTCATGCTCAACCTCGACCTTCGCGATATACTTGAAGGCCTCGGCGACTGCGCGGAAGCCTTCTTCGTCCGCGATCCGCGCAAAGGTCGGATAGAGGGTGCCCCACTCTTCCTTCTCCCCGTCCGCGGCGGCCTTGAGATTCTGGGCCGTAGTGCCGATCACTCCCGCGGGAAATGTTGCGGTAAACTCCGCCATCCCGCCTTCGAGGAACTTAAAGAACCGCTTGGCATGCTCCTTTTCGTTGTCGGCAGTCTCAAGGAAGATCGCAGATATCTGCTCATACCCTTCTTTTTTCGCTGCGCTCGCGAAATAGGTGTAGCGGTTCCTGGCCTGAGACTCCCCTGCAAACGCCGCAAGCAGGTTCTTCTCTGTTTTACTCCCTTTGAGTTTCATGTTCTCCTCCGCGTATTTGAAAAATGTTTCGTGATATACATATTATTCCCCACCTTCGCTAAGGGGGGTTAGTTCCTGACTCCTGACTCCTGACTCCTGACTCCTGACTCCTGACTCCTGACTCCTGACTCCTGACTCCTGACTCCTGACTCCTGACTTTATTTTCCTACCACATCTTTCTCATGATCTCCATCCGCGAGATGAACAGATCTGCCCGCGCGAGCAGCCAGTAGCTGATGCGCTCCTTGATCTTTTGCATGAACGGACGCACGTTCCATTCGTCGAGATGAATACGCTCGGCCTCTCTGAGATCGGTCTCAAAATCCGCACGCGCCCCGGCCGCGACCTGCGGATCGTTCACGATCGCCACGAGCTCATAATTAAACCTTCCGCTCCGGATATCAAGGTTCGCGGAGCCGGCGATCACCGTATCGTCCGCGATCGTAAGCTTTGCGTGCATCATCGTGGGTTTATATTCCCAGACCTCCATCCTTGCCCGGAGCAGCCGTCCATAAAGCCCGCGCGCCGCCCAGCGCGCTATGGCGACATCGTTCTTCTGCGGGAACAGCAAGCGCACGCGCACGCCGCGATTTACCGCGCGCCTGAGCGCCCGCATCACGCTGCCCGGAGGATAGAAGTAGCTCATGGCGAGATCAATGCTCTTTGCCGCCCTGTGGACCACCTGCCGATAGGCCCTGCGCTCGGGGTGGAACGGATTTTCCGGCCCGCTCTCCAAAAACCGTATCTTCCCTCCGGAGACGGCCAGTCGCTCGCGATCAGAGGAACGCAGAAAGAGCGACTTGCGAAGCGGGAGCTCGGCCCGTACCCACATTCTTGAAAATGCGCTGCGGAGGCGGATCACTTCGATGCCCGTTATCTCAAGCGCATTGTCCCTCCAGGGGGGCTCGCCGCCGGCGCCAAGATAATATTCATTCGCCACATTGAGCCCGCTGATATAAGCGATGTGGTCATCCACGAGCAGCATCTTCCGGTGATCGCGGAACGGGAGCAACCCCTTCTTTATCGGTCGGAACCAGCGTACCTTGCCTCCTGCCTCGCGAAACGTGTCCCAGAACCCGTCTGCGAGGGACATCGAACCCCACGCGTCCACAAGGACCATGACCTCAATGCCTCTCCGGGCCGCTGTCGTCAGATGCGATCGGAATTCCCTGCCGGTCTCGTCGTCGGCAACAAGGTACATCTCGAACGCGACGCAGGAACCGGCCTGCTCAATGGCCATGAACATCGCGGGAAAAGCCTCTGCGCCGTTTTTGAGAAGCCGGACGGTAGTCATAGAGAGGGATAACTCAATGAAAAATGCAGATTGTAAATTGCATAATGCAAAATGACAGAACGTACAAACTTTTATTACCTTTTCACTTTTGCCTTTTGCATTCGCACGGTCATTACACGTTCTCGA
Source organism: Nitrospirota bacterium (assembly GCA_035291685.1). Lineage (GTDB taxonomy): Bacteria > Nitrospirota > UBA9217 > UBA9217 > UBA9217 > DATDRO01. Next base: position 6,212 of record DATDRO010000196.1, read on the forward strand.
ACGTATAATCCACCTTGACCTTCATGTCTTTCCTGAGAGAATGATAGACGGAGCAGTATTTCTCCTGCGAGAGCGAGATGGCCCGCTCGAGCTTTTTGCTCGTGAGTCCCGTGCCGGTCACCTGGATGATCATCTCGATGGCCGTATAGTACTGGGGGGGCGTGGGGTTCCTCTCGCCCACAATGTCCATCTTGTAGGACTTGATCTCCACCTTCATCTTCTTTAAAAAAGACACCATGTCGATCCCCATGCACCCGGCCACGCTCAAGAGGAGCGTCTCGGTCGGCGAACACCCCCACTGCTGCTGCGCGTCGTATTCCACCTCGTAGCCCCGGTTCGTGCGGCCGACAAAAATGAGGTCTTTGTCCCAGGTGAGGGTCGCCTTGTTCACCTGTGATATCTTTGACTTGTAGTCTTCAAGCGTTTCGTGGAGGTCTTGTACCTCCGGTTCATCTGACATGTCCGTGCTCCTTACGAATAAATTTCAAATAACAAAATCCAATGTTCAAATAAAATCCAAATTCCAAAATTCAATATTGACTTCTTGAAATTTTGTTTATTGGAGCTTATCTGAGTTTTGGATTTTGGGATTTGAATTTTTCCCCCAGATATCTGATCGCCTCTTCCTCTTTCCCCGCCTCCACCTTGAGCACATAGGTCTTGATCGCCGCAGGCTCAAGGCCGAGGGAAAAAGAGTCGAAGGTCGCACGAATCCCCCGCGAACCAAGATAGCTCACAAGGTCCATCATCAAGGAATCGTCATATCCCGCGCCCGTGTCCCCGCGCAGGACATCCACATACGAAATCCCTTCTTCGGAAACGGCCTCGTCCGGCGAACCATGCTTCCACACATCGCCGTATTCCCAGCCTTCTTCTTCCGGCTCCATCCTTCCGGCCTTCGGCGTCTCAGGCTTTCCGAAAACGTTAAAAAATATGATAATGGCCGCAAGCGCGGCCAGAACAATAACCAGGGGAAAAATTGTCACCGCAGATACCCGCTTTCTCGCGCCGTGGCGCCTTCCTACTTCTTATTCTTTTGCTCTGAAGGAAAGCAGTCTTTGTGTTGATAGGCTGACCAGTCGATATACCGGTTGTCGGACGGCAGTCTCCCGCGCTCTTCATCGGCAACGGCCATGCCTTCGTGCTTGAAATTCCCCTGACGGTTGTAGGAAATGAGCAGCTTAACGACCTGGGGATTCAGGATGCCCTGCCGGGACTCGTTCCAGAGCAGATCGAGCGCTGACCTGAGTTCGAACGGCTCCTTCCGGAACGGCCGTACGGACAAGAGAGCGTCAAAAACATCGGCCACGGATATAAGCTCGATAACGCTGTCGTTCAGCCTGATGCCCCTCGGATAACCCGTTCCATTTCCCCGCTCATGGTGTTCGAACGCCACGCGACAGTTACCGAACTGGACGCTCCCCATGTAATAGGTGAGCAGGACATACCCGATGATCGTGTGCCCGTACAGAAGGCACCGTTTGTCCTTGTCGTTCCCGATGCCCTGTTTCAGCACATCATCGGGCAGGCGCACCATGCCCAGATCGTGGGTCAGGGCGGTATAACCGATGAGAGACGCCCTGTCCTTCCCGTACATATCGATGGCAAGAGAAGCAGTCAGCGCCGCCGTCGTGAGCACATGTTCATAGACATACACGTCCCTGTTCCGCATGAATTCAAATTCTTCAAAAAGGACCGGCAGTATCCTGAGGTCATCGTAGAGTCTCAGGATATCATCTGTCCTTCCGGGCGGGAACATGCCCGTATACGGGCTTCGCTGGAGCGCGGATTCCATGTCTTTTCTGATCTTGCTGCCGCTCAGGCTCAGGCGGCAGGTCGACGCGAACTTGCCGGAGCGGCCGATGTTCTCCATGAGCTCAGGCGTGATTTCCGTCCCGGCTTTGATGATCTTATTGCCGTAGACATCGGAAACGTCAAGCGGCACGAGAAGCGGCTTATATGGATTTTCAGTCTCTTGCATAGCCGAATATTAAAGGAGAGCACCCCTGCTGTCAAATAAAAAATCGTGATACCAGGCATGGGAAGCAGATAACGGCTGGCCGCCTACGAAGCCGGAGAGGCAACCCTGAGTATCTCTTCAAGGGCGTCCCTCGCGCTCTCCCTCACCCCGGGGTTTTCGTCGTTCAAAGCCGTTCTGAGCGCGGCCCCAGCTGATTGGTCCCGGATGATGCCGAGCACATACGCCGAATCTCCCCGTACGTTGGGATTGTCATGCAAAAGGAGCGCCGTTAATCCGGGCACGATCGTCTTTAATTCGACTGAATGATCGCCGGCCAGTTCCTCGACGAGGGCCGCGGTCCCGATCCTCACCCTCATGTTCCCATCGCTCAGCATCCCGGGGATGAACTCGTAGAGGGTGTTATCGGTTTTGAACAGTGCGACAATGTTCTCCAGAAAGCCCTTTTCCATGTACTCCATAAGCATTTGCTTCATCTCGCCTCGTTCCATAATGCTGGATTATCTGTCTTTCCCCACCCGCTGTCAATATAATTTTCGCCGGCACCCCTTATCCATATGGGCGTTGTGATATACTGTAGAAAAAGCGATCTTCAAGCAGCAAATCCGCCTGTTTTATGCATACGAGACTGAAAACTTACATCCCTCGAAAGACCCTATCTTAAATGCAGACATGAACCCTTTAGGAGATCGTATATTGAGGCGGCGATAAGATTATATGCTTGAAAAATATATTCAGACGCTCTGCGGCCGAGGATAACGGAGGTATGTGATGATAAAGTTCAACGGAGTCAACCACCTCGCCATGGCGACAGGAGATATTGACGCGACTATTAAGTTCTGGAGAGATCTTCTCGGTATGAGGCTGGTCGCGGGACTCGGCCAGCCGGGCTACCGGCACTACTTTTTCGAGATTTCAGAGAAAGACATGATCGCCTTTTTCGAGTGGCCCGGCATAACACCGGTCCCGGAAAAAGAGCACGGGCGGCCTGTTTCCGGTCCTTACATCTTCGACCATGTATCGTTCGGTGTTGATACCGAGGACGACCTTTGGGACCTCAAGGACAGGCTCTTCGCAGCCCATATCTGGGTCTCGGAGGTGATCGACCACGGCTTCATCCACTCCATCTACGCCTTTGATCCCAATGGCATTCCCGTTGAGTTCAGTCATGTTGTGGAAGGCGCAGACGTTCGCAGAAAACCCTTCATGTCCGACCGCGCGCCGACGACTTTTGCCCGCGAAGGATCCGAGCCGCGCTTTGAAAAGTGGCCGCGGGTGGAGAACCCGACGCCCAAAAATGAACGTCCGGTCTATCCTGGCGCGGGAAGCGAACTTTTCCATGGAAAGAAGAAATAAGGAATCAAGATCGGTCTGTACTTTCCTCTTTTTTGGCAACTACTCAGCTGCTCAGGTCAGCCATAAGCGATAGGCGCTGTACGCGTGCAGGGTAAAGATACTTTACCGATGTAGGCGCTGCGGACAAAAGTACCGCCTCTGTAGAATTTTAATGACTTATAGCACGCTAAGCGACAAAGCGAGTGGTTGACCTGAGCCGTTACATTTTTTGATGAAATAGAGCGGTTCCTGTATCGACTCTCCGCGGCAGACCGGGCATCTGCCGGGCTTCTTGAAGCGTTCCCTTTTCCTGAACACGAAGCCGCATTTTTTGCATTCCGCCGGCGTCACGATCAACCGCCGCCCGGTTGCCGCTGCCGTCTTCCGTATGTGCTCAAGGTGCCCATACACCTGCTTCTCAGGAATGCCGGCCCTCGAAGACAGCTCTTTCGAAGAGCGAGGCGCCTCCTCGAGTGCTGAGATGATGATCTGTCGCACCGTATCATGCATTTCAACGGGTATCGGAGGTTCTTGCGGTTTTTTGTTCACGTTTCCAGCCCTTTCCAATCAGTATAGCGCATACCGGTCGCTCTTCAGTGGCTTTCTTTCTCCTGGATTTCTCACGGATTGGACACTCCCCCTCGAAAACCGCACATTCTGGGGCTTTTGAGAAATATCAATAAATCAAAGAAATGTCATTTTAAACCCTTCGCGGGTCATTCCTTCGCTGCGTTGTCATTCTGAGGCGAAGCCGAAGAATCTCGCTTTCCCAGCTCAGGGAGACAAACAAGCAGATTTCTCGAAATCTTATTTTCTGATTGATTTTATCGGAGTATTTAGTATAGAATACCTCCCGTCAATTTCCTGAAGGCATCCGGCTCGAATAAGGGGAAAAAGCTGTGGTCGAGACCAAAAAAGACCTGTTTATAAAAAACATCTTTACAACGGTAGCGCCTGCCATGGACTTCCTGAACGCGGTCTTCAGTCTCGGGCTCTGCCATGTGTGGAGACGGAAGGCGGTCTCGTTGTCGAAGGTGCAAAAGGAGGACAAGGTCCTCGACCTATGCACCGGCACCGGAGACCTGGCCTTGATACTCATGGAAAAGATGGGGCCGAAGGGGTCGTTCACGGGGATCGATTTCTGCCAAAACATGCTCGATCTCGCGAAGATAAAGATGAAGAAAAAAGCGAAGACCATGCCCGGAGAGGTGTCGTTCATTGAAGGCGATGCAAAAGAGCTTGTTTTCGCCGATAATTCATTCGATCTCGTGACCGTCGCCTTCGGCATGAGGAACATCCCCGATACGTTCAAAGCCCTGCAGGAGATCAAGAGGGTCCTTAAGCCCGGAGGAAGGTTCATGTGCCTCGAGCTTACCATGCCGACGAAAAAATGGTTCGTACCGTTCTATAAATGGTATACGCTCAGGGTCATGCCGATCGTCGCGAAGTACTTCGTAAAGAAGATGACCCCTTTTGCCTATCTGCCGAGATCTATCATAGCCTTTTATCCATCGCACGAGTTCACGCAGATCATGGGGAAATGCGGCTTCTCCGATGTGGCCGTCCATCCCATGACCATGGGCGTGGCCACGGTGTTCACTGCGCAAAAATAAGCGCGGTCTCGTCGGTTCAGCCCTGTCGTGTCCCTGACCATAAAACGCTGTCCGGCCCCGACCGCCCGCAACAGCGGATTTCCGTCAGCGGTTATCATTTGAGCAGCAGTTTGAAAAATCTGTTTACGATCACCCCCCCGATCACGCCGAAAAGCGCGCCGCAAGCCGCCAGAAAACCCATGACAACGATCAGCACGAGCGAAACGACAAGGTAATTCTGGCCGTACGCCGGACCGAACATCCTCGTGACATCCTTCACTGCCGCGTCCCGCCAGGTCCCCTGGAGCGAATCTGAAAAAACATAATCCATCGAGATGGCCGATGCCAGGCTTATGAGCGCGCCGCATAGCGCTCCGATGATGACCGCCTTTTTAAGTCCCCTGTCACTCATATGAACCTCACGAAATAAAGCAGACAGCGAAGAGAGTCAAGCTCCTCTTTGCTGCTCGTTTCCGCCTGCTGCTTACTGTCTGCTGTTTACTTCCTGCTCAACATATCGTATATCGCCCCGTACAGGCGCGCACCGCTCACGAAACTCTCGTAAGCGCCCCCATCGGTCCGAGCGGGCTCTGTGTGCGCGAACCGGGGAAGAAGCGCGAGGCGTACCCTCCGTCCGTCTCCGACAGCATCCGCAAGCCGCAAGCTTTCAGTATAGGGTATGGAATAATCTTCCCTGCCGTGAACAATGATGAAATACGCCTTGATCTGCCTGAGCACACGAACGGGGGAAAGCCGGACCATATTCTCGCGCAGTGACAGCGGGAGATTTTCGTAGAGCATAACAAACCGCTTCGGATCCTTGTTCGCAATAAAGGCATGCACGGTCTTCCCCTCGGGACCGAGCGACTTCGCAAGCGCGCCCGCCGCCCCGATCTCAAATTGGCTCCGCTTTTGTATGATCTTCCCAAGCGTCTCCCGGTCAACCGCGGTGTGGATGAGGTCCAGGTTCTTGTACAAGAATGCCCACCTGAGGGACTCGTCAGGCCTCAGATATCCCTCCTGCCCGCCGTAGTCATATGAGCCGGTCAAAAGAAACAGGAGCACGGCACGAAGGTCCCCATACCCGCCAAAGCTGACGATCAGACCAACACGGTCGCGCACCCGGCTGTCCGCCGCCGCAAGGAGCATGGGGCCGACGCCGTAGCTTATGCCCATCATGCCGCCGCCGGGCTTTGCGTTCTTGAGTCTGCTCACAAAGAGAAAGCTCCGGACAATGTCCTCGGCGTCCGAGGACCTCATGCGAAGGCCTTTCATCCCTTCGAGATCGGGAACGAGAACAAGAAAACCCGCCATCGCGAGGTCCCTGGCAAGGACTACGAGTTGAGCGTCGTTCTTGCCCGTAAAGTTTATGCCGTGGACAAGAAGAAGCGGCAGGTGCGGACCCCTGGCCCGGGGAGTATAGAGATCCGCTCGAAGTGTCTTCCCCCTGCCCGGAACACTGATCGTCTTTACCATCGGCGGGGAAAGGAACCTTCCCATGACCGCCTTCTCCGGCGGCCTGGTGCTGTCAATGAGAATAAGAAGGCTCAGGAATCCCCTCTTGATCTGTCCGGCGAAGAGGACCCCGACAATGACGAGTATGGAGAGGAAAACGATTTTTTTCATCGCGGTTTACGGAGTTCGGAATACTGTGGAATGGAAACCGCAGATCTCGGACTGCCCTTTCTCCGCACTCGGCAATCCGCACTCCGCATTCCGAAATTATTTCAATATCTCTCCGGTTTTTCTCGACCACAGAAGAAGGTCAAGGTGGTCCATGTCGATCTCCATCTCCCGGGCAAAACGGACAAGCCGCTTCTCTATCTCAAGATAGCCGGTCCGCGTGGCAGGAGGACCCCCCTTGCCGATCACCCCCATCTCGCGGAGACTGTTCACGATATGCTTGTCCAGGATGGCGTAGCCCCGAAAGCCGATATTGCGGAGAAAGTGGCTCGACTCTTTATATCCCAGTCCCTTGATGTTGCTGTTCCGCGCAAAAAAATCCCGCCGCACCTCAGGATCGTCGAAGGATTCGATAAGTTTCCGGAGCCTGAGCCCGCAGATGCTTTTGAGATATTCCCTCGTGTGGACGATATACGCAGGCCGTACCCGCCAGAACCTCACGCGGCTCTTCTCCGCGCGGCGCTGGAGCTCTCTCGCGTCTCCGGTGAGAAGAACATCACGGAGCAGCTCAACCGTTCGCATGCCCATCTTCGCGCTGCTTCCGGCCGTCAGGATACAGTAACAGAGCTCCTCAAAGATCGCCTCATCGCCCTTTTCGTAGACCGCTTTGAACTCAGAGAGTCTCCGCGTGATCTCCTGCTTTTTGGCGCGGTAGTCTTTCCTCAGCGCTTCAGTGAAGTTTCTTCCAGGCATTATACCCGCCCTTCAGATTGTAGAGATTTTTATACCCCATGGCGATCAGACGCTTGATGGCCCAGATGCTCCGGTTTCCCTGCTGACAGAACACGACGATCTCTTTATCTTTTTTGAGCTTCTTGACCCTGGCGCCGATTTCCGTAAGCGGCACATGGACAGCGCCGGGGATATGCCCCTTGCTGTGCTCTTTGTCCGTACGGACATCGAGAAGCACCGCCCCCTTTTTCTGGTCAAGCTCCCCCGCGGAGATCTGTTTGATGCCCAAACGGCTCAGGAAACCGATCCCCTTGATAACAAGATACACGATGAACCCGCCAAGCAGTAGTTTAGATGCCGTATCCAAAATCAGTTCCTCCCGTAGTATAATTACGTAGAGCGCAAAGAAGTTTGCCCTCTGTCTTCTGTCCTATGCCCTCTGCCCCCCGCTCACCGGCAGATCGATGATAAACTTCGCGCCCCGCGGCCGGTTCTGTACCACCTGGATCGATCCGCCGTGGTCCGCGATGATCTTCTCAACAATAGCGAGGCCGAGTCCGCCGCCTTTCTTCGTGCGGGAAAAATACGGCTCGAAGAGCCT
>DATDRO010000197.1:0-3868 GCA_035291685.1 Nitrospirota bacterium
TCCATGCGCGCGATCGTGAGGCCCGCTGCAGGAGCCGGAGCGGCCTTTCCTGCGGGCGCCGCCTGCGGCGGAGGGGCCTGCTGCTGGGCCAGCACAGCGCCCGCCAATACGGTAAGACACACAACCAGGACAAACACAGCCAGTTTCTTCATGTTCCTTACCTCCTTGTGAGTGAGTGTTCGTGACGGTATCAACGGCGGTCATCGGATCCGGCAGATACCCTTTCGCCTTTCATCGACCTTCTGCCACAATAGTACGCCGTGTCTCTCTTGTGTTTCGGTCCGCTCCGTCAGCGGCCTGCCGGAGTCTACTTCGTTTTCTGTGATGCTGCTTCGTATCTCTTGAGGTAGTCTCCTGCCAATCGTTCCGGGTCGACCCCAAGGAGCTTTGCATATTGCAGGAGAAAGCCCCGCAGATATGCGCGCGGTGGAAGTTTCGCAAAATTTTCAAGCTCTATATACTCAAGGTAGCGTGATCCGATCTTTGTCGTGTCCGCGACATTTCGTATGCTGAGGCCGGCCTGTTCCCTCAGCACCCGGATCGCCATGCCCGTGAATTCAACGACCTCTGTTCTGGGAGCAGGGGCAGGTCGTACCGGCTCGACCGGCGCCGGCGCGGGTTGATCTTCATGTGCTTCCAGAGGTTCGACCGGTATCGGCTCGTCGTCTTCGTGGGTCTGCGGAGCCGGAGCGGGCCGGACCGGCTGGTAGTGGCGCTCGTATCGCGGGGCAGGCACGAGCGGCTCGGGTTCCGGCGTCTCCTCCTGCTCTTTTAACATCCTGTCATAGCGCCTGCGGTTATCATCATATGCGAGCGTACGGTATGCATCTTCGATCTTCTGTCGTATCTTCGCTGTTTCTTCCGCCGTAAAGAGCGAGTACAACGCGATGGAGTTCGGTTCGTAGATCCTCCGGACCCGCTCGTATGCCTTGTGGACCTCCTGGGAGGACGCCCGAGGGTTGATCTCCAGCAGCTCGTAAAAATTCAAATCGTCGATCTTTTTGATCATTTCACCGTTCCCGTACGTCAGTAAAGCATCGTGGGCGTGAGCTGTTCTTTTCTGAGCAGGTTGTGGACGATCCGTTCGATGCAGCGCGACGGCCGGGAATAAGGATATTCGAGCGAAAGCGGCCGCTTGCTCCGGATCGATTGCCAGACGCAGTCGTCATATTCCACGTAGCCCAGGTACTCGAGGTTGATGCCGAAGTATTTCTGGCAGGCGCTCTTCATCGAGAACCCGATCTGCACATCGTGCTTGGTCCTCACCTGGTTTACGATGAGCTTGGGCTTGAATTTGAGGATCTCAAGCTCGAGGATCTCGCCCACTTCCCGTTCCAGTTGTTTCACGCGCTCGATGAGGTCGAAGGGCGTGCGGATGCCCATGGTGTTCTTCTGGTCCATGGCGGCGTCGATCAGGTCTTTGATCCCCTGGTGGTTCACGACCTTCTTGAACCTCCGGTAGAAGGCGCTCTTGATGAACCGGTAGGCATTTTCTATCGCTGTCGGCTCGGGCAGCACGACGAGGATGCCGTGGTCCGAGAAAAGGAAAAAATCGAGGATGTTGTGCGTGGTTCCGGCGCCGAGGTCGAGGAGGATGTAATCCACATCCACGGCCTCGAGGTGCCTGAGCAGACGCGTCTTCTGGGAAAAATTGGGGTTTGCCGCGTCGAGGAAGTCCTGGGCGCCGCTGATGAGGCTTAAGTTCGGAATGCCGGTCTTGATGATCACATCCTGGATGTTCTCTGCGCGCCGGTTGAGAAAATCCGACAGCGTCATCTCCGGGAGCCCGATCCCGAGGGTAGTGTGCAGGTTCGCCCCGCCGAGGTCCGCGTCAACAAGAAGGACCTTTTTCTTCAGGCGCGCGAGGCAAATGCCTACATTGCCGGTGATCAGGCTTTTGCCGATCCCGCCCTTGCCGCCTCCGATGGCCCAGATCTCTTTTCTGCGCAGCGCCTCTTCGAGCTCTATCATCAGACTTCCGTCACCTCCGGCAGGGAGACCGGGCTGAGTTCTCTATCAGGAGGAAGGACAAAACCGTTGTTCTCCACAGCAGGGTCTGTCGCCTCATCCGTTGTTTCTTCACCCTCTTCGAGTTCCTGGAATTCCTTGAGCGTAGGCAGGGCGGAAAGGTCCTTTAAGCCGAAGTAATTGAGGAACTCCATTGACGTGCCGTACAGCATGGGTTTGCCGGGCACGTCTTTTTTGCCCACGATCTTCACAAGCCGGCGCTCCATGAGGTTCCTGACGATCCCTCCCACGTTCACGCCCCGGATCGCCTCCATTTCCGTTCTCGTGATCGGCTGTTTGTACGAGATGATCGCGAGCGTCTCGAGCGCGGGCCGGGAAAGTTTTGACGGTCCCTTGCTCGACTTGAATTTTCGTATCCAGCCGGCGTACTCCGGCCGCGTTGTCAGCTGGTACCCGCCGGCCACTTCAACCAGCATCAGGCCTGAGCCGCGTGTTTCACATTCCTGCCGGAGCACGGCGAGTTGCGCTTCGATCTGCTCCGGCGACGCTTCTTCGAATATACCGGCCAGCCTGTCCCGGGACAGGGGGCTTCCGGAGATGAACAGCAATGCTTCCATGGCGGATCTCAATTCTTGTTCTTCCAACATCGGCACCTCTTACCAGTATAGTATACCAAAAGTATTAAATATATGATACTAAACAGTGACATTCCTGAAAAAAAGTTTATCGATTTCCATTCCGTCCTTCCTATAAAAGCTTACAATGGCGCCTGTTCCCCCAGCCTGCCGAGCGCCACTTTCGCGTTCATTTTAATGTCAATGTCCGTGCTGTCAAGAAGCTTTTTTATCGCCGGTATGGCCTGTCTTACGAGTTCAGGGTTCGCGCTGCCGATGTTTCCCAGCGCAGCGACGGCATTCTTCACCGCGTTCGGATGGCCGCTTTCAAGGTACTGCATCAAGCGGGGCACGAGGCCTGCCACGGCGTCCGGATAGTGCAGGCCGATCGCGCCGAGGGCAAAGAGCACGCCGCCGCAGGTCGCCTCTTTTGAGAACTCCAGTACCTCCACGAGCTTGGGCAGTATTCCGCGGATCAGCTCGGGGGCGTTGATCCCGATCTTGCCGAGCGCATGGGAAGCGGCCTCTCGTTCGTCGTCGTCTCCCTGATCAAGCATCCGGATCAGGCGCGGCACAATGTCCCGAACGAGGTCGGTAAAGGAAAACCCGATGTTCCCGAGAGCGTAAGCCGCCTCCTGTCTTACGAGGCTCTGCTCGTGCTCGAGGAGCGCCTTGAGCTTCGGCGCCGCCGCCGCCGCCGAGTCCTGAAAGCTGAAGCCGAGGTTTCCGATCGCATTCGCCGCGTCGATCTTGATGAACATGTCCTCGTCGTCGAGGAGGGCGATGAGCCTGCCGAGATACTTTCTGGTGTCGTTCGGGTAATCAAATCCCACGCGTGACAGCAGGTTCAGCGCTCCCGAGCGGATGTCACCGTTCTTCTCGGAGAGAAGGTCGACAAGCTCACCGATGCGCGAGCGGTCTTCGTACACCGCCTTCTCGATATCGCCGAATTTGCGCGCCTGCGCGAGCTGGTTGATATCGAGCTTCATAGAATACAAACCCTTTCGAGACACGGGTTTTTACGGACATACTTGGCTCCCTGGCTGCTTGGTCATAGCACATAACTACGAGCCATCAGCCATGAGCTGATTTACCCCAAATCCGCTTTTTCCGTGTCAATCCGCGGCAAACAAGTTCAGATTCGTGCTGCCGGCCGATGTTTCCCGTACCGCCTTCATCAGGCGGATGGCGCCGAAATGTTCGACCTGCACCGCTTTTACGACGCGCGTCTTGATGAGTTCGAGCAGCGCGAGGAACGTGGCGATGACGTGGATCCTGGTGGTGCT
>DATDRO010000198.1:0-5208 GCA_035291685.1 Nitrospirota bacterium
TGACTTTGAATCACGGCAACATAGTTGCCGTGATTTACGTCCGCCCGGGCCGGGCTTGTCCCGTTCGGAGCTTTTACAAAAGGAATTCGAGATAGTTCTCCCGGTCAATGACCATGTATTCCGCATTTTTATACGTTCCGCTCCAGTCTTTGGGCTTCTTTCTCCTGTTGCGGCCCGACCATTTGAACTCGAATCCAAGGAGTTTACCCTCGCGCTCCTCGACCCAGTCCACTTCCTGACCGTCATAGGTGCGCCAGAAATAGAATGCGCCGTACAGGCCCTGATAGGCGCATTTCTTCAGCCGTTCCGTCGCCAGAAAGTTTTCCCAGAGCTGGCCATCGTCGTTGCGGCTGCCGAGCGGGTTGAACTGCGAGACAACCGCGTTTCTGATGCCGTTGTCCAGAAAATAGTACTTTGCCTTGCTGACGATTTCCTTTCGCAAATTTCTGCTGAATCCGCCGATGCGCTTGAGGACAAAGGCTTTCTCGAAAATGTCAAGATATCTGCCCACGGTCTTGACGTCGAGCTTTACATGCGTGGCGAGCTCGCTGAGTGAGACTTCACTGCCCACCTGAAAGGCGACGAGCTTCAAGAGATCCAGCAGGACCCGGGAGTTTTTCACCCGCTCCAGCGCGAGGACATCTTTGAGAAGATAGGAATCTACAATTTCTTCGAGGACCGTGATCTTCTCCCTGCGGTTTTGGGCCGTAACGACCTCCGGATATGAGCCGAAGATCAGAAAATCTTCCAGCTGTTCCCGCAGCTCGTGCCTGTTGTGCAGTGAAAGGAGCTCCATCTGTGCAATGGGGTAGAGAGTGATCGTCATCTTTCTTCCCGTGAGCGGCTCGCCGACGGCGCCGGCCAGGTCGAACGATGATGAGCCGGTGGCAATGACCTTGATCTCCGGCATCTGGTCAACGATGATCTTAAGGCCCATGCCGACGCTGGGTATCTGCTGCGCTTCGTCGATGGCGAGAAGCTCGTAGCCCGAGGAGTACTCAAGGATGCGAGTGAAATCCTGCGAGCTCAGGACCTGCTGTGTTTTTATATTATCGCCCGAATCGAGCCTGTACTTTGCCTTCGTTTCCGACAGGAAACTGTTCAGGAGCGTGGTCTTGCCCACGCGTCTGGGGCCGTAAATAACCAGTACCTTTCCGGGTCTTACGAGTTCGTCAAGCTTGTAAGTCCGCTTAATCATGTATTATAAATACCACAAATCCATGAATTTGTCAAAATACTTGGAGTCATAATCCATAAATTTTGGAGAAAAGCCAAAATAATGGTTTAAATCCAAGAAGTCCACGTCCGGACCCCGCAGACTCAAAACGGGATGAAAATCTCTCGCAGAGACGGACATGTGGTGCCCTTTATTTAGGTCGCTGTACTCCTAACTGGTTATCATCGGGGATAAACCGACGTTACACTTTGACAATAACTAACCAGGACGTGAAAGAAACCTTAGATTCTTATTTTCTGGACCAAGGCAACCTCCGTCCCGTATTCTATGCTGATAGAAACGGAGCGGGGCATGTTGCCGTGATTTACGTCCCGCCGCGGGACTCGTTCCAAAAAACTCCGCGAAACGGGTCTTGATCATAGTCTTTGCGCGCCTAACGACTTTGCGAGAAATTTTCTTTCCATTTTGAGAAGAATTTTATTCCTTAAGTACCTAAAGAAAAATATGTGGAGAAAAGCGATATAATAGGTGTATTATAGTCCCAGTTTTTCCCTGGGTGTTTCCAATCCAATAACATTCGCAAAAAAGAGGAGAACGCGCCACTGCGGTTGTTTCAGTGGCATGGTTCAGGCGGCGACGTGAAACTGAGTATTTTTTCCCGATTGATGACAGGATATCTTGCTCTCCTGGCGCTGGCAATGGGAGTGGGCATCTACGCCATCGTCCAGCTCGACATGGTGAAGAATGTCACCCATTCCATTCTGCTGGACAATTACCTCATCGACCTGCAGAAGGACCTCTCCGACGACCTGCTGTCCGAGGCGCGGTATGAAAAGAAGTTCGTGATCATGCGGGACCGCTCTCTCCGGGAGAGTTTCCTCGATTCAAAGAACTCTTTTGAACAGCATCTCGCCGAGGCGGGCATGCTGTCCAACTCCGGCGAAGTGAAAGCCGTTCTGGCCAGGGTAAAGGACCTTCACGACAACTATCAGTCCTTATGCGAGGCGGAAACCGGATACCTGAAAGCAGGCCAGGGATACTCCAGGGAATGGTATGACACGACAAAGGAGAGCGTGGTGAATGCCGCCCTCGAAGAGTTGTCCAAGCTGCGGTCCCTGAGCGAGGACGGCATATTACGGAAAATAAGAAATTTAGGAGACGCCGGAACGCGGGCTATCACCGTCGCCATGTTCCTTGCCGCGGCATCCCTCGCGCTCGGGGTCCTTCTTTCGGTCATGATCACGAGGAGCATAACGAAGCCCCTCGCCAAAATGCAGGACAAGACAAGGGAGATTGCCCGGGGAGTGTTCGAGGCGAACCTGAACCTTCCTTCACCGCCCGAGATCGGGGAGCTTGCCCGGGCGTTCAACTTCATGTGCAACAAGCTGAGGGAAGTGGACCGGATGAAATCCGATTTTTTCTCATTGATGTCTCATGAACTGCGCACCCCTCTCACCTCCATCCAGGAAGGTACGAACCTTTTTCTGGAAGGGAAGGGGGGGGACGTCACGGAGAAACAGAAAAGACTGCTGACGATCATCGCTGAAGAGAGCAACCGGCTCATCGAACTGGTCAATTCTCTGCTGGACCTGTCAAAACTGGAAGCAGGCATGGTGACGTTCCACCGTGTCAGGACCAATCTTTCCCCGCTGGTCATGAGAGCGGTCCGTGAAATTGTACCTCTGGCCGAGGCGAAGGACATCAGGATCGACAACGATATAGGAGATCTGCCCCCGGTCTCCGTGGATACGGAGCGGATCCTCCAGGTATTGAGGAACCTTATCGGCAATGCTCTCAAGTTCACCCCCCGCGGCGGCTCGATGCGCATAGCCGCCCGTCACACGCAGGAAGGCGCAGTTGTTTCGATAGCGGACACGGGACCGGGGATACCGGAGGAGCAGAGAGCGGTCATTTTTGACAAATTCCGGCGGGCCGCCCAGGCAGGTTCACGGAAGATAGAGGGAACCGGCCTCGGCCTGGCGATCGTCAAGCATATTGTTCGTGCTCATGGAGGAAGGGTGTGGGTAGAAAGCGAAGCAGGGCAGGGCAGTACCTTTACGTTTGTGCTGCCTGCCTGATTATAACGGTCCTTGCCGCGTGCGCGCCGCTCAAGATGATGGCCGATAGACAGGAGAGCCACGACCACCTGCAGCGCGCGCGCGATCTCGTCGCTCAGGGAGATTATGACGGGGCAGTCCGGGAGAACCAGCAGGTGCTCTCTCTCTCGCCGGACGCCTCGCCCGGCGATGAGGCCCTTTTTTCCCTGGGGCTCATCTACGCGCATTATGGAAATCCGAAAAAAGACTTTAAAAAATCTCTCGGTTTCTTTACGCGGGTCGTAAAAGAATTCCCCGGGAGCCCTCTTGCTGAAGAGGCGAAGATATGGATCGGCGTCCTCGGGTCGATCGAGAAAGCAAAGCAGGTGGATATCCAGATCGAAGAGAAAAAGAAAGAGCTCACAAAGTAGGAGCACGCATGCCTTCAGGAAAAAAACTGCTGATCGTGGACGATGACCGAAACCTTTTGGAGCTGATCAAAATGAGGCTCGAGTCTCTGGACTACGAGGTAACGGCGGCAAAGGACGAAGACGTCGCAAGGCAGGCGGTGCTCGGACGCGCATTCGATCTTGCAGTCATCGATCTTCAGCTTGTGCATCAGGACGGGATATCGCTCATGGAAGAGCTCCGTCTCGCGAGTCCCGACATGCCGGTCATCATCCTAACGGCCCACGGGAGCATTGAGAGCGCCGTCGAGGCGATGAAACGGGGGGCTTACACCTATCTCACGAAACCGTTCGACGCCCGAGAACTGACCCTGCACGTAGAGCGGGCACTGGAGAACAAGAGGCTCACCTCGGAAGTCAACAGGCTCAAGGGGCTGTTGTCCGAGCGGTATGATTTTGAAAACATCATAGCGAAAAGTGAGAAGATGCAGAGGGTCCTGGAGGTCGTATCACGGATCGCGCCAACCGACTCTACGGTTTACATCCACGGAGAGAGCGGGACCGGCAAGGAGGTCATCGCCCGGGCCATTCACCTTGCGAGCGGAAGAAAGGACAAACCCTTCGTGGCCGTAAACTGCGCGGCCCTTCCGGAAACGCTCCTGGAAAGCGAACTGTTCGGCCATGAAAAGGGGGCATTTACCGGCGCTATCAGGAGCTCAAAAGGTCTTTTCGCCCAGGCCCACGAAGGCACCATTATTCTCGACGAAATAGGAGATATGCCGCTCTCGATCCAGGCAAAGCTGCTCCGGGTCCTCCAGGAACGCCAATTTTATCCCGTGGGCAGCGAGCAACCGCTCGAAGTGGATGTACGGATCATTGTGGCGACAAATAAAAATCTGGAAGATCAGGTCAAGCAGTCTTTGTTTCGAGAAGACCTCTACTACAGGATCCACGTTATTCCTATTGAATTGCCTGCCTTGAGGGAGCGGAGGGAGGACATTCCCCTGCTGGTGGAACATTTCCTGAAAAAATTCGGCGAACAGATGAAAAAAGAGATAAAGAGCCTGACGCCCATGGCGCTGCAGAGACTGATGCTCCATGACTGGCCCGGAAATGTGCGGGAATTGGAGAACACCATCGAGTATGCCGTGGCCATGACCACTCAGGATTCCATAACGGAGGACCTCATCTTCCCGGCAAAATCCGGCGAGGCCGGGGACCTGATCAAACCGTTTAAAGACGCCAGAGACGCTTTTGAAAAAGGTTATCTATCCCGTCTTCTTGAACTCACCGGAGGCAATGTCAGCAGCGCCGCAAACCTGGCCGGAAAATACCGGGCTGATTTTTATTTACTCCTGAAAAAACACGGGCTGAATCCGGGAGAGTTCAAGAAACAATGCTCGCCGTGAAAAGGAAATATCTGCCACAAAGACACCAAGGCTCGAAGAAATACAAAATCCCAAATCACAAACACCAAATCTCAAATAAACCACAACAACCAAATTCAAATGACCAAATTGTTTGGAGCTTGGCGCCTTGACTATGGGAATTTATTTGTGATTTGATGCTTAATTTATTCTTTGTGTCT
>DATDRO010000199.1:0-3082 GCA_035291685.1 Nitrospirota bacterium
CCGCCGTGGATCAGACGGGTGGATTTTGAGCTGACTCCGGAACAGAAATCCCCTTTTTCCAGCAGGAGACACGAGAGCCCGCGCAGCGCAGCGTCCCGCGCAACACCCGCACCGGTCACGCCCCCCCCGATGACGATGAGGTCGAACAGACGATCAGTTTCCCTGCCGTTTCCGTTGGACATCAATATCCCCTTTCATAATTAGTGTTTTGAATGCGACTCCACCAGCCGTTTCAACACAGCCGGCCTGTTCGAGTATATCCCATCGACGCCCCAGGTGATGAACTTTTTCATCTCATCTTCCTCATCCACGGTCCAGACGTAGACCTTGATCTTCCGCTCGTGGCATGCGGCAATCAGCTCCTCGTTCACGGTATTTTTCTTCAAGCTGATCACACTGTAGCCCTTGTCGGCATACACGGGGAGGTCGTGCGCAGAGAAGGTATCAAAGATGACGGAAATAGGGAGGTCGAGCATCACCCCCCGGGCTGAACGGACTTCTGATTCGCTGAACGACGAAACGAGAATATATCCCGAGTATCGGTAGTGGAAAAGATGTCGTGAGAGCACCGCTCCGGCCCCGTCGCTCTTGATCTCGATGTTGAGGCCGACCCTGCCGGCGACAAGTCTGAGCACGTCATCGAGGCTGGAGATGGGCTCGCCGTTCTTGAGCCGTACAAGGGCAATTTCGTCTGAGGTTGATTGTTCGATATTGATATTCCGATCGGAGGTCCTGCCCGTGTCCTTGTCGTGCATCACATAGAGCACGTTGTCCCTGCTCTTCCGGATATCGATCTCTATCATATCCGCAGGCAGGGAGAGGGCGAGCCTGACAGCTTCGGTTGAATTTTCGAGCGCTCGGGATGAATCTCCCCGGTGGGCGATGACGAGGGGCGCGTGCATTGGTTAATTATAGCTGAATTTGAAAAATCCGCAACCGCGGCGAAACAGGGAGAAATGCGGGGACAGAGAGACGGTATCCCGCCCGTCTATTTCCCTCCCACAACCTTTTCCATGATCTTGTCCTTGATCGTCTTGATATGTTCGACGAGGGTCTTCTGGGGAACAACGACCTTATGGATGGCCGCGCGAATGGCCAGGAGCTTTTCGAGCGTCGCTTTCTCACCTTCGTTGAACAGATCCCGGGGTTCGCTGAAATCAGCCCAGTTCCACATGCCCACGTTCGGGTGGATGAGCACATCCGCCTCGGCAAGCAGAATATCGTTCAGATAAATCCTCGTGACGGCGTCGGCGCGCAGAACAATATCCAGCCCCGAACCGTCCACAAACCTCGGTATCTCGCTCGACACGTCCACGCCGATCACCACATCGGCGCCCATCTCCCGTGCTGAGCGCGCCGGAACGCGCTCCACCCACCCTCCGTCCACAAGCAGCAGGTCTTGAACCCGCACCGGAGGGAATATCCCGGGCAGCGCGCAGCTTGCGCTGATGGCCTTGCGAAGGGAACCGCTCGTAAAGAGAACGCGGCCGGCGTTCTGGATGTCCGTGGCCACGCAGCCGAACGGTATCTTTGTATCCTCAATGGCGATATCGGGGATCAGCGGGTAAAGGAATTCTTCATACTCCTTTTCTGAGATGAACGCGGGTTTGGTGGCGGTAACACCCCAGAAATAACCCTTACGGATCAGGTTCGCCATATCGGCAAAAAATCCGTGGCGGTTGTTCTCAGGCTGTTCCAGCCTGCGAAGGAACTCCATGCGCGTCTTTCGCGAGCGGAAACTGCGAAGAAACTGTTCCACCCGACCCATCCAGTAGGACGCATCCGGCTGCGAGGCGTAGAGCCCTCCGATCAGGGCGCCGAGGCTCGTGCCGGTTATCATATGGATGGGGACCGTCGAATCTTCCAATACTTTCAGCACGCCGAGATGGGCAAGGCCCCGTGCAGCGCCGCCGCCCAATGCTACGCATACTTTCGGTTCCATCAGTGCTCCTTATCGACGAATCATTGCCGGTGCGTGCATCATCGTGCATCATCGCGTATGATAGCAATGATAGCATCACGGCCCGCGGCTGTAAAGATTTTTTTCTCCTGCACGACCTGCGGCGTGCGGATAGACCGGAGACATTCAAAGAAACGGCCCGGGAAAACGCTAAGGCTTCTGAATCTTCCGAAACCGGGTCGCGGCCCAATAAAACAGAAAATAGGAGACGACCGAAGCTGCAACACCAAGCACGAGCGTACCTGCTATGAAAGGCCAGAGGAAGGGCTTCAAGATGAGGTACGCATTCGAAAACCCTATCTCGTTCCATACAATATGAGGCAAGGCTACGCTGCTGCCCGTTATCTTGATGCCGAACCAGAGGCAAAAACCGTACAGGGGAACAATGGTCCACGGATTATTGATAAATGATCCCGTGAGGGTGACCATCTTGCTCACGCGGAAGGTCCAGGCAAAGAAAAGACAGCTCAGCGTGTGCAGGCCGATCGTCGGCGTGAAAGCCACAAAAATGCCGAGGGAAAATGCAAGGGCAAGTTTGTCCGGTGGATCATCGAGCGCCAGGATGGCACGAATTCTGTCTCTGATATATTTCATGTATGAAAAGAATTGCCGCCTTTAGATTCTGCGCTTCGCACGCCCCCTGGTCGGACGGAAATGGTCATACCCCCGGGGCCTGAGCGGCGTTCTTTTGCCCGCACGGTCGATGAGGGAGATATCCTTTCCCCGGATGATTTTTCCGATCTCGATAATGGAGAACCTCAATGACCGGAGTTTTTGTATTTTCGCCGGCGATGCCGTAAACAGGAGCTCATAATCCTCTCCGCCGGAAAGGGCGTATTCGAGGGGCGGTTTCCTGAGCTTTCCCGCTTCCCGGAGGATGTCGCGGGAGAAAGGAATGGCATCGGGATATATCTCAGCCCCGACCCTGCTCTGTTCGCAGATATGGGCGAGGTCTGATGAAAGTCCGTCGCTGATGTCTATCATCGCGCTCGCACAACCCGACAGCGCAAGCTTCCGTCCCGCTGCAACACGCGGCATCGGCCGCAAGTGCTTTTGCACAAGTTTTTTTTCTCCCTCTCCTGCCTTTGCCCCCTGACCCTTGACTCTTGACCCTTGCCCCCC
>DATDRO010000200.1:0-10757 GCA_035291685.1 Nitrospirota bacterium
GACAATCCGTAAAATGCAAAGAAAGAAAGTCTCATCGTTTGATGCATCAAAAACTGCGTAAGCCGGACCGTGGCCAGATGGTGAAGCCGTTTCTCCTGCGGGAAACCGGTGGGCAGGTATTGAGCGTAGGCTGAATAATCCTGCATGTATTCACCGTAATACTGAAGCCCGACGGTAAAATCCTCCCAGAACTGTCTTTGATAACCGATCAAATACCGCATTTGTGTGTTGGGTATCAGCGGGTCCGTGCCTTGCCGGTCCTGACGCGAAGCGTAGTAGCCTGTTTCAAAACTCAGGACGCCGTCCAATGCCCTGCCCTGAACGCTCGCGCCATATACTAAAAGCTCCGGGTAGAACAACGTGAGCTTGGTCGGTGCCACGGGGCTGTCCGGCATCATCGATGGTTGTCGTGAGAACCCACGATAGTAATAAAGCGAGGTATCGAATCCGGCCACGTCGCAGTATATGCGCAAAGCCGTCTCCGCCTCGTGGAAGTCTCTGTACGGATCTTGTGTTTCCCTGTTCGTGACGCCAACAAGAGGATCGAACATCCAGAACCTTTTCGGGTCAGGGTAATTATTCGGTTCGAAATACGGGATGGCGATAAGTTCGATTGACGCAAATCCCGGGTACATGCCGATCTTTGCGCCGTCAACACCCTTCTTCAGATATTCCAAAGGTCTGCCCGAAAAAAAGGCTGCGTAGTCCTTCGGAAACACATCGTTGATGAACAGCAGGTCGCCTACACCCCACGTAATGACCTGCCTGCCGACGCGCGCATCCCATTTCTCCGAGCTGTAGTCGGCATAGCCCTCCCGCAATTCAAGGATGGAGTGTTTGTCGATATTATCGTGAAAGGCGTCGCCTTTGATGAACAGGCGGAACGGATCAGCGGTGGCTTCAAGCTTCACCTGTGCCCGCTCCTCAGACAGTTTGTAATCGCGACTGTCGGGGTTATCGGTCTCGGCATTTCTCGAATAGTTCCCCTGGACGAAACCGTGGAGGGAGAAATCCGCTGCAAAGACAGCGGAAGAAAACAGAAGATAGAGCACAGAGGACAGACAGAAGACAGGCAATCGGAATAGTTCCGTCTTCTGGCCTTGAATGTCTGACTTCTGCCTTCTGACTTCTGCCCTCTGTCTTCCCTTCACTCAATCCACCTCTTCGGCGGCTGCTTGAGATAGCGCTCTGAAAATAGGCTGTCTTCGATGCCGATGTTGTAATCCGCCTTCAGGAACGAGACCTCTGTCATATGTCCGCTCAAAATATTTTTCATCGATCTCTTCATGATCGTGGGATGTCCTTTTACGCCCTTGATCTCATCGGCGCTGAAGACCCTGTACAATTCCCCATTCTTGTCGTAGTACTCTTCTTTGATCGGCAAAAAAGTGGTCGTGTCGATCCACGAGAGCTTGTAGCTGTATTCCATCTCCGCGGCTTTGGGAGTGCTCTTAATAACAGTGCAGTCACGCGTTCCGATCTTTTCCTCTTTCACGATGCTATGGGTATCGTCTTCCAGGTTCCTTCCGGAAATATCTTCGTAGGTGAAGTCGGAGCCCACAAAGCTCGACCGCTTGTCCTGCGCCGCGATCCTCCTGACCATATTAATGGCAGGCACGAAGAGCCACCGGTCGGCGTCCTTGCCCGGATACTTATAGACCATGAACGTCATATTCCGCACGTCGGCGGGTTGGAAAAAATACATGAAGTATTTCTGTCCGCCGCCGGTTTCGCCGTAATTCTTCCTGAGCATTATCATTTCCCTTACGCGCTCCTGGCCGCCTTTGCTGATAAGCTTCATCAGGATCCTTGCCTTGAAGTCGCTGCCGGGATAGAGAAAAGCCGCCTGGGACTTCTTCATGATCTCGTCCGCCGTAAGCGCAAAGGCCCCGGATGAAAACACCGAGAACATCACTATCATTGCCGAAAATGCTGAGACCTTCTTCATCGCACCCCTCCTTTGAATAGCCAGCCCTGCGTCAACGTGATGAGGGCGGGCAGATAGAGTATTGTCATTAATGCGCTCAGCAGCATCATGCTCACGATGAAAGCGCCCACCGTAATGTAGGGTGTGAGCGGTGCGAAGAGCATGACCGCGAAGGCTGCGGCAAACAGGATCGCGTTCCGCATGATGCCCTTGCCTGGCCGTGCAGCGGTCCAGAGAAGGGCGTCGGTTAATGATTCGCCTGGCGTCTCTTTCATTCGCTGCCGCAGCCTGCTGACAAAATGGATGGCGAAGTCAACGGCCATACCGAGTGAGAGGCAGCTCATGACCGAGATCGGCATGTCAAAATCTTTCCCGACGAAGCCGACGACCCCGTAAATGAGGAGGATCGTGAACAGGAGCGGGATATAGCCGACCAACGCCCATTTGATGGAGCGGAAGTCGTACGCGAGGATCGCGAACACGGCGATAAGGGCCAGGATCAGGCCTTTTACCATGTCCCAGAGGACCTCGTGGTTCCAGACCAGGTTAAAGTACGCGATTCCGGCCGGTTTGAACTCCATAGGCGTTGGGTTGTCCTTCCGGTATTTATTGACCGCCGCGATGACTGATTGCATCGCCTTTGCGTCCCACGTCTTGAGCTGCACCCAGATATTGGCTTTGCGGAAAGGATAGTCTACGACGTTGTCGAGGTCGGAAGGCTTTGCCGACATTGCGAAGAGGAACAGGTACTGTCCGATCATCTCTTTGTTCTCGGGGACCGCGTCGTACTTCGGATTGTCGTTATGAAGGACGCGGTTGATCCTCTTCACGTAATCCACGACAGAGGTCGTCTTGCCCACGACCGGGAGCTTTTCCAGGCGTCGCTGAAGCCCTTCAATATAGCGCATGGCCTCCGGCGTTTTTATGTAATCGTCCTTATCGGAGAGCGCCACGATATAGCCGAGCGACGTTCCGCCAAGAGCGTTGTTCATGACCGTATCGGCGACACGCACATCGCTGCCTTTCTTGAACCACTCCACGAGATTATTGTTCACGACGGTTTTGGATATGCCGATGACTGCCGCGATAAAGAGCACAACGCCGACGAGAACGGTCGTTACGGGCTTCCGGATGCCGAGTCCGGCGAGTTTTTTGAGGAACGATGACATTCCGCCTGCTTCGACATCCTCGGAGCGGGATATCTTTTCGATCTTTTCGTCCTTCACAAAGGTGAACATGGCCGGGATGAAGCTGAAGCTCAGAACCCGCAGGGCTATCGTCCCGAACGCCACGAGCCCGCCGAAGACCTTAACGGGGATGATGTTCATGAACAGCAGGACTCCGAAGCCCGCTGCCGTCGCCAGCGCGGTGTTCCGCACGGGCCTGCTCACCGCGTTCATGGTCGCGATGATCGCGGCCCGCTTGTCCTTCTTCTCGCGAAAGCGGAAATAGAATTCGTTGAAGATGTGCATGCTGTCAGTTGCGATGGCCATCATGAACACGGGTGCCATGGAGCTCATGATGTGGATAGGAAAGCCGAGGCCGATCAGCAGTCCCATGCTCCAGACAATGCTGATCATGGCGTCCATCATGAGCGTGATAGAGAGGAAAAGGTCCTTGAACATGAGAAACCGGACCAGCAGCATGACCATTCCGGCTATGGGCGCGAACACGGCCATGAGCTTGAACATGTCCGCGCCGAAGGTGTCACGCGCCACGGGGTCGCCTGCAACGTAATATTTCTCGTCGCCCTTCTCTTTCTTGACGATCTCCCTGATCTTGTCCGCGATGTCTTTTCCATTCCCGCCTTTTTCGAGCGGAACATAGATCGCCGTGGTCTTGCCGTCCTTTGAGATGATTCGGCCTATGAACAGCGGGTTTTCGAAGAGCGCCTTACGCATGACGGCCATCTCTTTGTCCGTCTTCGGCACCGCGGTCATGAGCGGACTGACCTTCAATGTCTCGGCATCGACCGTAACGTTGTCGATGGTCGTGAAGCTCGACACATCCCGCGCGGCGACACCTTTGATCTTCAGGATCTCGTCGGTGATCCTCTGTATCTTGCCGAGCGTATCGGAATTCAGGATGCCCTTCTCGTTCTGGATGCCGAGGACGATCATGTCCTCATACAGGCCGAAGGTCTTTTCTACTTCATCGTTCCAGACCCGCACGTCCGACGTGGGCGGGAGCATGTTCTTGGGGTTTGTGTCCGTCTTCACTTTCGGGAACTGGGTCAGGAAAAGGAGCGTGAGGATAATAGATAGAGCAACGATGAGCTTGGGGTGGTCAACCGAGAACTCAACCAGGGAAAATTTACGCATGCACACCTCCTCTGCTATATGGAAATATCATAATGTTTGCATGTTTCGGGTTGCTAAAAAGTCAGGTTCATGTCCGCCGGGATCACGGTTTCCTTGTAATACTTCGCCGGATCAGCGACCTTGACGCCGTCGATCAATTGTTTGGGGGAAATATTGAACAGCGAGACATTCAGTGGACAGGCAAGGACCGTGGCGCCCTCGGCGATCAACATGAAGAAGAGGTCTTCAACGCTCGGAAGGTTCATTTCATCCATCTTCTTCATCACGGCCTCACCCTCTTCCTTCGGCTGGTCGGGCAGGCATTTGAGGTCCTTCACCTTTTCCTTGTGCACCGCATTGATACCCCGGGAGCCGAAGAACATGGTGACCTTTGAGCCTTCCCGCAGCAGGCTCAGCGCCGTCATGAGAGCGTTGTAGACCTGACACAGTTCGTCGTGAAAGCACATGACGGAAACGTTTTTCACTATCTTTGTCATGGAAACTTCCTCCTTTTATGGCAGTTGACTCATCCCCCTTTTCATCTTCCACAAGAAATACTTTTCAAATCCAAGCTTCATCCATTTTGCCCAAATTGCTTTCTTCATGTAGGAACTCTGCCTCGGCGGCAGCACCGGATACGCCTTCATCAGTGCGGCCGTATTACCCATATCCATGAGACAGACCACGCCAAGCTCATCAGCGACGGGCGGGGTCTTCCCGGCAACGTCTGACGCAATGGTCGCCGCGGCCGTCTTCGCCATCTTGACCGTCATGTACCCGGTTTTCGGAACACCCGTCGGCACCGGCGTTGCCTCCGGCGGCGCGATTGCAATAGCGACGCCGATAACGAATATATTCTTGTGTTTTGTGTGGCGGTAGTTTTTGTCGACAGGAATAAACCCTCTCGGATTGCCCAGCGGCATGACGGCGGGCACACCCTTGAACGGTGGGGCGATCATGGCGAGCTTGAACGGAATTTTATTCCCGTCCTTGAGCCTGATCTCTCCGGGGGTTACTTCCTGAATTGCCTGGCTCACAAGCGGCTTGATATCCCGATCAGCGAACTCGTGCTCCATGAAGGTCTTCGAGTTGCCGAGACCGCCGACGCCCATGTGACCGAGATACGGTTCGGAAGTGAGATAGAGAATGGGCACTTTGTGGCGCATTTTGCGGCGGCGAAGCTCGGCGTCCATCTCGAATGCAAGCTCATAGGAGGGACCGAAGCAGCTCACCATCTGCGATGAGCCGAGGACTATAGGACCGGGATTTTCGAGAACGCTCCTCCACGTCGCTCCGGTCTTCACCGCATGGTCGAGGGTGAAGGTGCAGGCTGTATATCCTTTGTCCGGTCCGAGGCCGGGGATTTCGTC
Organism: Nitrospirota bacterium; assembly: GCA_035291685.1. Lineage (GTDB taxonomy): Bacteria > Nitrospirota > UBA9217 > UBA9217 > UBA9217 > DATDRO01. Next base: position 5,598 of record DATDRO010000200.1, read on the forward strand.
AAAGGCAAGATGCGGGCCGGTTGATATTACGAGATAATCATAGGCAAGCTGTTTTGAGCTTGTTGTTACTTTCGATGCGTCTGGATCGATCTGCTTGGCGGGTTCGTGGATGAAATCGATATTTTTCGGTTTCAGGATGTCGCTGACCTTGAGTGTGATGTCCTCTGGTTTTCTCCAGCCCATGATGAGCCACGGCAGGGACGGCAGAAACACAAAGCGATCATCTTCACTCACGACGGTTATGTCGGCCTTTTTCCCGAGCAGACGCCTGAGTTCGAATGCGGCAGTCAATCCCCCGAACGATCCCCCGAGCACGACGATTCTTGCCATGGCGTCCTCCCTTTTTGGATCAGTATAAGGTCGAGGCTGAGGTTGAGTTTTTTTACCTAACCTTGATCTTAACCTTAACCTGTTTTCAGAACATCCCCACCACCTTGTTATCCTCGGCCATCAAATCGACAAGCGCATCGTAGCTGATGGACTTGACCGCTTGGTCCATCTCGCTGTCTTTCAGCCCCCTCAGCCTCTTGTCGTCGTCAAGCGCGTAAACCGTGCCGGGAAAGGCGCCGAGTCTTTCTTTCTGCGCGAAATACACGCCGTTCTGGAGCAGGACAAGATCAGCCCCGCCTTCCCTCGCCAGGGTCAAGCCGATAGATCCATCGGTCGTGTCCGGTGCGCTCTTTATCATCACAAGCATAGCAGCCTCCTCTTTAGAATATCATTGTTGCTTTTGCTTCTTTCAACAGGCCGGCGATCTCTTTGCTGCCGACTAACTTTACGTTTTCAACAAGGTCATTCGATGCGACGCGCTGCGCTTTGAGTGAAGCAACGTCGGCATAGACCGCCACCCCCATATCCAGGCAGTCCTTGAGCGTTGCTTCGAGATTGGTAAATCCTGTCCCTGAATCATCCTGGCCTTTTTTAGCGAGGAGCACTCCTCCGTCCACCAGGATCAGGTCAACACTCATATCGAATGACACTGCGCCGAGAGCGTGGCGCACGGCTTCAGCCGCGTTGATGTCGCCGTAGGGCGACCGTTTCAGGATCATCGCTACATTAGCCATGTTTCCCTCCCGTGCATTTCTTCCGCATTCCGCAATCCACACTCCGCATTTTCGTTCATGCCCCGAGATTGAGCCAGACATCCGATTCACCCATCGTCTTAAAAAGACCCTTAAGAGAACCGACTTCCGCACCTTCAAGGTAATCATCTTTCGCCGCACGGCGAAAGTTCAGACAACCGCCTCAGAGATACACCTTCAGCCCCTTCTGGATGAGCCGTGAAAACTCCTCCTCGGCATTCAGGATGCCCTTCGCCTTCTGCTTCGTTAAGAAGCAGTAAACGCCGTCCGCTGATGCGATAAGGTTGACAATATGGCCTTTGTTCAGGGCTGATTCGGCGATGCGGACACTCGTTAAAGTGTTCTCATAGGAATACGGAGACGTGGACAGATACAACGTTATGGTCTTCGGCATGATGATCTCTCCATTAAAATGTGAGGACTCTGTCGCATTCTTTTACCATCGCGTGCATGTCCTTTAATCCGCCGATAGGGCAAATGTCCGTCGGGCCGGCATTGCGAAGTTTGAGACATGTCCCGCAGGCGAATATACCGCCGCCTGCATTGAGGAAATCTTTCATCTGCTGTGTGACCGCAAACTTTTCCGTATCCAGTGATTCGGCCTCGACTCCCTTGCCGGTCAGAAAGACCTTTATTTCGTCACCCGCTTTCAGGGCGAAATTGCCGTACCGGAATGCGTTCCAGACCGTCTCGGGGTCGTTCGAATAGACAATGATCCCTATTTTCATCAGCGTCTCCTTTCGCCGGGATAGGTCCCCTTTTTGGTTACAGGACAGCACGCCGGTGCGGGGATATCCTCGCCATAGTGTTTTTTCAGCAGTTCGAGCAGGTCCGGAATGAACGGTTCTTTGAGAAAATAGCACTTGAGCCTGCCATCGATGAAATAGTCGACGACTCCGTGTGTTCTCAGAAGGGTAAGGTGCTGCGACACGTTCGGCTGGCTGATATCGAGCGATTCCTCGAAGTCGCTCACACATTTTACTCCGTGCGTGAGGTCTTCAAGTATCCTGATCCTCACCGGGTGAGAAATAATTTTTAAGAGGTCGATCCTCTTCTCTATCTGAATCATTACCATGCCTCCATGTTGCGCATAACGGTAAAAGCCGGGGGAATGGCGCAAAAACCTATTTTTCCACAGGATAACCCGCTTCTTTCCATGCTTTCAGGCCGCCGATCATGTTCACGGCGTTTTTGTATCCCAGATCGTTCATCGCTTTGGTGGCCAACGGCCCCCTCTTGTCGAATATTCAGTATACGACCACTTTGGCCGTCTTGTCAGGGATCAGCTCATGGATATGAAAATCCAGTTTTCCACGAGACATGTTGATGGCCCCTGGAAGGTGCTCGCCCTCATACTCTTCGTTGTCCCTGACATCGAGGATTATCACCTTCTCCTTGGCATCGATCATCATTTTTACGTCCTGGATAGAGACCTCTTTTATTTGCGACTTTGCTTCGGTCACGAGCTGCGCCGGCGTCTTATCGGCAATTCTGGCAGCGCAGGCAAATAAAAAAAATACTGCAACGACTGAAAACAAAAAACTAAGTTTCCTGGCCATAACCTCCCCCTTTCAGGTGCCCTTTCCCCTAGGTAAGCACTCTAAATCAAAATATATGCAAATATTATTATATTTTTATATATTTGTCAAGCTCTCCTTATGTGTATTAAGACCGGCGGTAAAGAACAGAAAAGACGCTGGTTGCCTTTACAATATGTATAGCCGATGCTATTTTATAACAATGAGATCCGGACCGCATGCCCCAGGCCGCGAGGACAAAACGTATAAATATATCATCGCGGATATTACCGTGAACCTGGGCTATTCTTTTTATTTTTAGAAGAGATTGATTCCGAAAGCCCCTGCAACAATGAAGGCATCAAAAAATCGTTCCTGAGAAAAACGGAGGAAAACCATGAGAGGATTCATTGGCAGCAGCATATTCATCGTTCTTCTTTGCACAACGATCCTGTTCGGTATTACGTCCGCGCAGGCAATGGACGCCGACGCGTGGAACAGAAAAGGCAATGAGCTTGCACAGCAGGGCAAGTTTGAAGAAGCGCTCAAAGCCTTCGAAAAAGCCACCGAATTGGATCCGAAGCATGCAGAGGCCTGGAGCAACCGGGGAGCAGCCCTGGGCCGGCTCGGACAGTATGAAAAAGCGATTACGGCATTTGACAAAGCGATAGGACTGAACCCAAAAGACTCTCAAGCGTGTGCCGGCAAAGGGACGGCCCTGCTCAGCCTGAGCCGTTTTCCTGAAGCGCTGAAAGCGCTTGACAAGGCGATAGCATTAAAGTCGGACGATGCCTCATATTGGAACAACAAGGGTATTACGCTGAGGATGCTTGGACGCGATAGCGAGGCGCTCGATGTATACAACAAAGCGCTGGAACTGCAGCCTGACAATCCCGAAACCTGGACGAACAAAGGGGGTGTTTTAGGCAAGCTCGGCCGCCATGCCGAATCGCTGAAAGCCCATGACAAGGCGATAAGCTTGCGTCCCGATCTCGGCGGGGCCTGGTACAACAAAGCATGCGCCTATTCCTTAATGAGCGACAGGAAGAACGCGCTCAAGACCCTGGCAAAGGCAATACAATTGGACACAAGCCTTAAGAGCGCCGCCAAACAGGACCCGGACTTTAAATCTTTTTGGAACGACAAAGACTTTAAAAAACTGACTGAATAAACTGATCCCGCGCGCAATGCCGTGGGATATCGTTGATCTCGGAACCATACCCGCCATTGTCATTCCTGCCCCTGCGAAAGCAGGGGTGGGAATAAAATATAATGATAGACCAAAAAAAAGATGAAATGAAGTTTTCCCTACCGTATATACCCTTCAAACATCAGGTCCTGCCCGACGAAATGTGAAGTTACATCACGGAGCCTGAGCGCCCGGCTGAGCTTTACCGGGGACGTCCCGCCTATGGAGCAGAGCGCGTCTTTTCCGGTCATGAGCATGGGCGCGATGAACAGGACCGCTTTGTCCACGATGCCCGCCTTCAAGGCGGAATAATTGATCTCAGCCCCGCCCTCGACCAGCACACTCATGATGTCCATCTTTCCGAGTTTCTTCATGAGATCCCGAAGGTCCACGCGGCCTTGGGCGGCCTTTACCATGAGCACCTCGACGCCCGCCTTTTGGAGTTTGGTCGTTTTACCTTTCGGCGCGTTTGTCAAAGTCGCGACGATGGTCTTCGCGGAGGACTTTTGAGTCAGGACCTTTGCGTTCAGCGGTATACGCAGAGTACTGTCAACGATCACGCGGACAGGGTCTCTGCCGCCGGGAATTCTCGTTGTCAACGATGGGTTGTCCTTAAGAACGGTATTAATGCCGACAAGAACGGCGTCATTGATATCGCGGAGCCGATGAGCTTCCTCGCGCGCTTTTTCCCCGGTGATCCACTTGGACTCTCCCCAAGCCGTCGCGATCTTACCGTCGAGGGTCTGGGCGATCTTGAGCGTGACAAAGGGCATGCCTTTGATGATGTGTTTGATATACGCCTCGTTAAGCTTCCTCGCCTCGGGCTCGACCACTCCGGTTATCACATCAATACCAGCAGCGCTAAGAGCTTTGACTCCTCCACGAGAAACCTTCGGATTCGGATCAGTCATCGCCACTACGACTCTCGTTATGCCGCTCTGTATGACAAGGGGACTGCACGGCGGTGTGCGCTTACCGGTATGGGAGCAGGGCTCCAGCGTCACGTAGAGCGTTGCCCCCCGTGCAGCCCCTCCCGCTTTTTTCAGTGCGATCGCCTCGGCATGCGGCTCGCCTGCCTTCCGGTGCCAGCCCCGGCTGATAACCTTGCCGTCCTTGACCACGACAGCGCCGACCATGGGGTTCGGACTCGTACGGCCCCTGGCCTTCTCAGCCAGCCGCAAGGCCATGCGCATGTATTTTTCGTCAAAAGATTTCAAGTTCATTTTTGCCACGAATGGACACGAATGTTCACGAATGAATCACTTCTGAATCGTCAACTGAGATGTAAGGGGAAATAACCGAAACGCCTCGGATGTCAGCGCTAATTTCCGAACACTTTGACGATCATATTCCTAACAAGCAGCTTCGCTTC
>DATDRO010000201.1:0-4172 GCA_035291685.1 Nitrospirota bacterium
CTTATACATATCCTTGTAATTCTGGAACCTGCCGCCCCGGTTCAGCACATACACAACCTTTTTCCAGTTTGCACCGCAGATCTTCTCCCATCGCTCAGGATCGAAGACCGATTTCGGCAGGTGTTTCCGGGACTCCAGAAAGAGCTGCACCTCCGCGTCATCCGCGTCGGGAACGGGCGTTCCGTCCGTTGCGACGTTGGCGACCATACGGATGTAGAAATCATCCGGTTTCGTAAAGTCCTGTCCCGGTCCGAACCCGTCCTTGCCGTAGCCCTTGAGCCCGAGCTTCTCGGCCAACGCAAGCTGGAGCGCCTCATAGGAGCAGGGCATCTCCTCGCCGAAGACCTTCACGGTCTCGGGAATCGGCGCGATCACGGGCTGCCGGATGGGCTGGACCTTTGCCGGCATGTTCGGGTGCGAGCCCTGCATCTCCCAGCGCTCAAGGTATGAAAGGTCCGGGAAGATGTAGTCCGCGTACATGGAGGTCGTGCCGATCAGGATATCGGAACAGAAGTAGAGCGGGATCCTGTTCACATCCGCCAGGACCTCGATGTTCGTATGGCCCGCCGGAAGCGAGTAGGTCGGCGCGCCCATGTAACTGAACAGCGCCTTGACGGGGTAGGGGTACGCGTCGCCGATCGAGGGGATGATCTCCTCGTAGATGTCGCTCGACAGGGGCCACCAGTTTCGTTTGGCAGGATATCCCGCGAAGACCGTCGAGTCCTCGTACTTGATGTCGTGCCGGATGATGCTGATGCCGAACCTCGACGTCTTGCCCGGCTTGGTCTTGTCGAGATTGAAGGGCTGACCGTCCTTGGTCCCTGTCGTATTATACGTGGACGCAACGATCATCCCGCCCTTCCAGTCGAAGTTGCCGAGCAGCAGATTGATCGTCATGGCCGAGGTCACGTTATAGAAGCCGTTCGTGTGCTGGGCAATGCCTCGGTGAACGTCCAACACGGCCTTCTTTCCGTGGCTTGTGAGCTCCTGGGCCGTACGCTCGATGTCCTTGACGCTGATGCCGCAGAGATCGGACCATTCATCCATGGTCTTCGAATTCGCCGCGTCGGCGATCACCTGCAGGCCGCTCTTCACCTTGATGCCGCTCACCTCGGTGTTCACCAGCAGGTCGCCGGTGACCGCGGTCTTTTCGTCGTTCGGATCGACCGCAACGGGCTTCCCGTCTTTCATGACCACGAGGTACTCGAAGTCATGCTCCTTGCCGTCCTTGTCCGCGCGCTTTTCGGGCTGGGCGAGATTGATCTCCTGCGCCCTCAGGAACTTGCCCGGCTTGCCGTCCTTGTCGAGTTTGACCAGCAGGGCCGCGTTCGACCAGGTGGGTTCGTTCGCCGCCTTTGCCGCGGCCTTGTTCGCATTGGCGAGATACTTGGCGTCGAATTTCTTGTTCTTAACGATCCACTGGATGAGGCCCGCGAAGAACGCAGCGTCCGTCCCCGGATTGATCGGCATATAGCGATGGGCTTTTGCCGCGGACTTGTTGAACCTCGGATCAACAACCACGAGCTTCACCTTCCCCTGGCTGATCCTCGGGATCAGCCGCACATTCCGGTTCGACGGCCCGTAGTTCGCGTCGAAGAGGTTCGACCCCACGGACAGGATGTACTCGGAATTCTCGAAGTCGCCCTGCCAGTAGAACTTCTGGCCGCCGGAAAATTTGTTGTACTCGTACTGCTCGCTCAGGGCCTTGCAGGTGAAATAGAGCGAACCCTGACAAACCGTGGTGTGGCCGTGGGTGTTCGCCGTGCCGAAGTAATCGCCGAAGAACCTGCCGGAGAAGTCGCTCCTGCCTCCCTTTTTCCTGCCCCACATATACACGAGCTGGTTGTTCTTGGGCCCGAAATCAGGATGCTCGGGATCGATGAGATAGTGAAGGTTCGCGGCATGCTTGGCCTTGAATTCCTCCACCGCCTTCTTCTTGTCCTTTGCCTTGGCAATGGCCTTGGCGTCCTCACCCATGGCCTTGGCGATCGCGGGGTCCCGAAGGGCATAGATGTCCTTCAGCCCGGTTACTTCCCGCCCCTCTTCGCCGGGTACCTGGGCAAAGAGCTTTCCTCCGTTCACGATCTCGTTCACCGCCTGGTCAAAGGGGACCGTAGTCCACTTGTTCTCGCCCCGCTTGCCCGCCCGCTTCAAAACCTTCGTGATCCGGTACGGATCGTATGCGGTCTGGACGCCGCCCTGGCCCTTGGGGCAGATGGCCATGTCCACCGTATTGAGCTCGGTCGGTTTGGTGGTGTACGGCGCATGCGGCACCGCCACAAAGGGATTATAGGCGTTGCCGTCGATCTTGAGCGCCACGGCCGTGTCGCCCTTTCTGAACAGCTTTACCTTGATGCCGCAGCCCGTATTGCACTGAAGGCAGACGGTGTAAAGCGTGTTCTCAGCCTTGATCAGCTCGTATTCTTCCTCGGGCGTAAGCGTGCCCGCCTCAGCCCTGCGCATGAGATCGGAGGTCCACTCCACCTGCGAGGCAAGGAGGGCGCCGCCGAGCACTGCCGTACATTTTATAAAGTCTCTTCTGTTTAATCCCTTGTCGTTTTTCGTATCGTCCATGAGATCCGCCCTCCTTAAGGCAGTATGTAGAATACCCTGGGTTTGGTTTTTGCGGCATCGGCGAACACCGGCACGCTGCCCGGATATCCGATCCGCTTCGCGATCTCTTCCGGCGACTTCCCCTTGAGGTCAGCGGGCTTCATCGGCGTTTCCCCCGCGCCCTTGACCAGCGTCAGGACCTTCACCTTGCCCTTGTTCTCCTTGATCACGCTGTGGATCAGGCTCTTGCTGTCCGCGGGATCGCCGAAATAGTTCGCCCTGCAGATGCAGGTGCTGACGCACATCGGCACCATGCCGTTCTTGAGCCGATGGAGGCAGAAGTGGCACTTGCGCGCTACGCCCACGGGGACCTGGTCCTTCCCGCGCGGCCATTTCCTCCCATATTCCCATGTCGGCGCGGTGTCGTACTCCTGGATCTGCGGCGTTCCCTCGGTATGAAACGCGCCGCCGTCAAGCCCCCGCGCCTTGTAGGGGCAGGCGATCACGCACTGGCCGCAGCCGATGCACTGCTCGTAGTTGATCATCACGATTCCCGCGCTTATTCCTTTCGTGCTTTTCCACGTGGCCTTGCCCTCGCCCTTGTTCGGGCAGGCCGCGACGCAGGGGGGATCATCGCACTGCTGGCAAGGCCTCGGCGTGAACCGTCTTTTCACAGCCGGGAACTTCCCCGTCTCTTCCTCATACACGGGCCGGTACATGATGCCGGGAGGGCTCTTCTGCTCAGCCACGCATCCCGCTGTGCATGACTTGCAGGCAGTGCAACGACGGAGGTCGATGAGCATGGCCCACCGGGTCTTCCGGTTGCCCAGCGCCCGCTTTATGTCTTCCTGAATAACGGTCAGTTCGTCTCTGCCTTCGAACATTGATCTGCCTCCTTTTATTTTTTATGACAGCTCTTGCAGTTCCCTTTAACATCGAACGCCTTCTTCCCGTTGTGGCATGCGCCGCACGACTTGCCCTGCTTCATCTGCGCCATGGTTGTCTTTTTGTGTTTCCCTTTCGTACCATAGAGAGAAGCGTGGCAATCCGTGCATTGAAGTTTGCCGGCGCTCACGTGACTGTCGTGGCTGAACATGACATTGTCCGACCCCTTCACCTCAAAAGAGATGTCACCGCCGCCTACTCTTGCCGATACCATGACTGCAAATAACAAAACAGCAAAAAATCCCAATCCGGCACTTTTCATATATGCTCCCCTTTCGTTCAAGGTTGAATGCAGTATGGACTGTTAGATAACAGAACCGCTTTTTATGTCATGCAAATATGCACGGAATCGGGCAGACGATTAGGTCGAAAGTATTCCGCACTTTTGTCTTGTGCATAGAAAACCGCATCTTGATCTTGGATTTTCGTGATGAGTATACCAGAAACTATTTTATTGTTAAAGAGAATTTGCAATTTTTTTTATCCCATCCGTCATAACCACCCTGCCCTTATCATCCACAAAGATGGCATTATAGCCGAGCTTCTTGACGATCTTCCTGCCTTGTTTCGGTCCGAGGATGAAGAGCGCCGTGGCAAGCGGGTCACCGTCCGATCCGCGATCCCCGACGAGCGTGACCGATTCCATGCCCTCCGAGGGCTTGCCGGTGCGCGGG
>DATDRO010000202.1:0-3342 GCA_035291685.1 Nitrospirota bacterium
ATTCAGAACATTTGCTAAAGAATATTTGACAATACGTTAACAACTGAAAGGAGAAAATCATGAAAAGAATGCTCTTAATGGTTCTCCTGGGCCTTCTCTTTGTTGCATTCGGCGCGACAGCGGCCAGGGCGGGGCTTTCCAACGAGGAGAAAAAGCTCCAAAGCGAAGCCTCCGCCTTGAATAAAGAAGCAAGTCAGCCTCAAGGGGAAAAAGTCGTAGTTCAAAAACTCAAACAGGAGTTCAACGTCACAGACGCACAGATCACCTCGTTACGAGACCAGAAAATGGGATACGGCGAAATGGCCATTGTCTTCTCGCTGTCAAAACAGCTGGGCGGGACGAACGGGATCACCCAGCAGAACATCGATGCTATCATGGCAAAACGACTGGGCCCGCCCGTCATGGGCTGGGGGCAAATCGCCAAGTCTTATAATCTGAAGCTCGGAGCGGCCGTCAGCCAGATAAAAAAGGTGAAGACCGCGGCTGGCAAAGAGATCAAACACCAGGAGAGAACTGAACACAAAACAATGAGGGAAGATCGGCGTGAACGCCCCGGCAAGCCGGATAAAATGGAGCGGTCAGGCGCAGGACAACATGGCGGAGGACACGCGCGCTAAGCTGAACGCCGTATCGCTTTTCCCAAAAAACATCTGGTTTCTTTTGGGCAGCCGCATACTGTGCGGCTGCCCCTTTTTATATCTTTCCGGAGGCATGCCGTGCCGACGCTGTGCTGATCAATGCATGATCCGGATGAAACTATCCATTACGGCGCCCTCAATACATTGTCCTTTCCATAGACTGCCCGCATAAATGGGACAGGCGTCATTTAAGGAGAAACAACCATGCGGCATTATCGAATGGTAACATCCATGATCTCACTGTGCGGCGCGGTCGCGGCGTGTCTTGTCTTTACTCTTCAGGCCAACGCGGAGCTGTTCTACGATGTAGAAATAAAAACAATTTACGAGGACAATGTCATCGGGCTTCTCACCGACAAGCGCGGAGGAGGAAAAACAGACTCCTCTGCCGCAGGACCGGTCATGACGAGCGCCGCCGTGGGTATGGGCAACAATGCTCCCCGGAATACCGGTTCCCAGCCGCGCGGCGATTTTTCAGCCTACCTCTTTGCCGACATCGGCGATTCCAGGGATGTCTCCCGGGATACATCCCTTTTCCTGGCCGCAAGCGCGGAACATACTTCGTACGCTACTTTTACGGAGTTCGATTCCACGATCGGCGGCCTCGGCGCCGGTGTAGGCACTAAATTGTCCGACCGGGTGACCGCGCGGATCGCCGCCTCCGGCAAGATCAAAAGGTTTGAGGATTCCCAGCGCAACAGCGCGTCATACGGCGGAAACCTCATGCTCAAGGAGCAGATCACTCCCCGGTTATTTTTCAAAGAGATCTATGAATATGAAAAGAACAATGCCGATTCCCCGCAATACAGTTACGTCGGCAACTCGATAAGCATCTGGGCGGGCTTTCTGGCCACGCCCAGGACCAGGGTCTCTCTTGGATACAACGTTCTCCGGCGAAACTATGATGATCCTTCAGGGTTCTTTGCAACATCCCATACGGTCTCCGCGGCCCTTGAATATGAGCTCGCGAAAAGATGGTATTTCGATGCGGGCCTGGACCTCGTGACGAACCATGCAAGTGAGCCGGGCACGACCGCCGAAGACAATATTCTCAGCGTCGGAATACGGTATAGTTATTGATAGTCTGCCGGTCGATCAGTTGATGCTCGTTCCCTGCTTATAAAACCGGTACGTCACCTTTTCGATATTCCGGATGATGCTTTCCTTTGCATTGATGATGAATATCCTGTTGTCGATCTCGAAAAGCTCCCGTTCGATCCGCGTGACCTCGGGGGGTTCGGGGAACCGCTTTTTGAGCTCGCTCTCGAACATCGGCACGATCTTGTCCTTCATCCGGAGCTCCGTGTCCATGAAAAAGACCGCGATCTCGGGAGACAGATCCGAGACCCTGTCGAGGAACGCGGCAATTTCGCTGTCATAGATCTGCTTGGGGGGAGATGACTTGACCTCCAAATAAAAAAGCGACCCGTCGAACTTCGCGATCACGTCATAATCTCCGCCCACTTTCGGCCTCTTGAATTTCACGCCCCAAACCGCCTCGGAGCCGAACTCCCTTTTGAAGACCTCCGCGATGTACCATTCGAGCGTCGGCCCGAAACTCGTTATCGGCCGCTTTGAAAGCTCATAGCCATAGGATTTTTTCTCGATGAGCCCGATATTCGCCACATACTTGAGGTACTCGCGGGTTATTTCACGGGTCGCATACCTGGTTACGCTGTCGAGGGTTAGGAAGTCCTGGTGCTTGATGACATCCCTGAGGAAAAGCCTGAACGAATACTTCTGGAGCATGCGGTAATACTCTTCCCGATATTCTTCGGGCGGCAGGAGGAGGTCCTCGGGAGGCTCTCTCTTGTATATCCGGAAGCCCCGCCGCCGCAAGAGAACATCGATGGCCGGCGTAAGACGGTTGAGAGATTGCCGAAGCCGCCTGACCTCTTCCCGAAGAGAGACAAGCTCCTCGAACGTTTTGTCGTCGAATGCAGGCATCGTTCATATCTCTTTGATCTGCGCTGAAAGCAACAGCAGCATAACGCTTGATAAAAGCATAACATAACTGTGCGTGATAACGGGCCATTCCTTGGATATGATATCCGACGAGGTGACACGGCCTGTCATTTGATTTCCGGAGAACAAAAAAGGGGACAAGTGTTTTCTCGTCCCCTTGAAAATTTTTCCTGACGGTAACTGATGACGTCCTGCTCTAACGTCCGGGCATTCTGCGACTTCGGCCTCTCAAGGACAGCTCGTCACAATATTGTAGTGTGAGTAGTCATCGATTCCCGGCGTGACAAGGACCCCGCCTCCCATCATAAAGAAGAACCTATCGATCGCCGTAAGCTTCAGCAAGAACCCGTCATAGATCTGGCCCACCGTTAAACCGTCTCCCATCATCGGCATGCCGACCCAGTGAAAATGGGAGAACCCCTGTTCGCGGGGAAGGTCGACCGTATTAACGCACCACTGCGGCTGCATCATGGGCGGAAGGGCCAGTAATTTTGCCTTCAGCGGAACGCCGTAGAGGATCCACCCCACGGCATCCTCGCCATGCGTGGCAGCTGGAGCGCCCTGGACAGATCCCCCGGTAAACGTGATGTAGAAGAAGCCCTGAAGATCACCGTTGCCGAGGAGCTTGGATTGCTGAAACTGGTCAATATGATTTCCAAAGAGGAAATCAAACGGAGCCGCATGCCCTGTCCACGGCGGGCCTCCTGCCAAAGCCGCGCTTACACCAAAAAGCAGCATG
>DATDRO010000203.1:0-3153 GCA_035291685.1 Nitrospirota bacterium
GCAGCGGACGAACTTGCCCGCCGTCATCAGATCGGGATCACGCGTGAGAAGGCCGGCTGCCTCATCGGAACGGGGAATATCGGCTCCGGGAACGTTATTCTGGCGAAGCCGCAGACCTTCATGAACGAGAGCGGCAGGGCGGTCGCCGCCCTTCTGCGGGAATCGTATGCTTCCGCCGATGATCTCATCGTGATCCACGACGAGCTCGACCTTCCGCTCGGCACGGTGAGGGTAAAGGCCGGCGGAGGCCACGGCGGGCACAACGGGCTCCGTTCCCTTATCACGGAACTCGGCTCGCCGGATTTTGTGAGGGTCCGCATCGGCATCGGCAGGCCGGACCCGGGCGTTGATCCGGCCGATTACGTGCTCAGCCCCTTTCTGCCGGAAGAACGCGAGGCCGCCGCCGAGATGGCGGTCATTGCAGCGGAAACCGCGGGGACCATCATATCACAAGGCGTAGCAAAAGCCATGACCATGCTGAACCAGAAGTAGCACACAACACCCGGACATGAAGGGACCGACCCGACTGCGTCCGGGTTTTTTGTTGATTTGGGGTTTTGACTTGTCTAAGACAGGAGTCACGGTGAAAAACAAATACTGCTGGGTCGGTTCGATCGCGGGCGCGGTGCTCGTCCTGGACCAGGTCACGAAATATCTCGTTGAAAAACATGTCCGCATGTATGAGACCATAACGGTCATCCCCGGGTTTTTCAGCCTTACGCACCTGCGGAACAAAGGCGCGGCGTTCAGCCTGCTCGCGGGCGCTCCCGCGGTCTTCAGGAGCGTGTTCTTTACCACGATCACGCTCATCGCCGTGGCGGTGATCATCGTCCTTATCAGAAAGACCCATGAACGGTTCCTCGTGGTCTCGTTCTCGCTCATCGCGGGCGGCGCTGTCGGGAATGTCATTGACCGCTTCCGGTACGGCGCAGTGATGGATTTCATAAATTTGTACATCTGGGAGAAATTCAGCTTCCTGAACCCCTGGCCCACGTTCAACATAGCGGATTCCGCCATCTCGATCGGCGTGGCGCTTCTTGCGATAGATATGCTCTTTGGGAAAAGCAACAAATCACAAGCGCCAAATCACAAATAAGCACCAATAACCAAGCATCAAGTTCCAAACGTTTGCAATTTGGATTTTGAAAATTATTTGGGATTTGGATTTTGAAATTTGGGATTTTACTACTATGCATCCTATTCTTTTTGAAATACCCCAATTCGAGATCGGCCCCTGGCTCATCGGCCCGCTCCCTGTCAGGATGTACGGCCTGATGATCGGCATCGGGTTCATTCTCGGCATGTACCTGGCGTCGAAACAGGCGAAAAAAGAACGTGTCAACCCGGACCGTATTCTTGATATGGGTATCTACCTGTTCCTCGCGGCGATCGTGGGATCGCGCGCGGCGTATGTGCTGATCAATATGCAGGAATTTTCGTGGAACCCGCTTGATGTTTTTGCGGTCTGGAAAGGCGGGCTCGTGTTCTACGGAGGATTGCTTGCCGCGGTGCCGACAGGCATCTGGTACGTGAAAAAGAACAAGCTTTCCGTCTGGAAGATCGCGGACATTGTGGCGCCCTCCATTGCGCTTGGCCACGGTTTCGGGAGGCTCGGCTGCTTTTTTGCCGGATGCTGTTATGGCGTAAAGTGGAGCGGCCCGTTCTGCATCACCTTCACCGACCCCTATTCTCTTGCTCCGCTCGGGGTGCCGCTCTTCCCCACCCAGCTCGCGGAGGCCGGCGGCGAGTTCCTCATCTTTGCCGCGCTCCTGGTTGCCCGGCGATACAAAAAATTCAACGGCCAGATATTCTGGCTTTATCCGCTCTTGTACGCCATCCTCAGGTCTGTTATTGAGACGTTCCGGGGCGATGCGGCGCGGGGCCTGTATTTCGGCGGCGCGGTCTCGACCTCTCAACTTATCTCGGCCATAATGTTTGCCGTCTCCCTGTTCATGCTCTGGAAGCTCGGAAGAAAAAAATTCAGCCACGAACTGTGAGATCGCGGCGATTACCGCTGTTCGTTGACAGCTGTTGGCCATGAGCTATGAACTATCAGCCGCGGGCTGATTTTATCCTATGCCTCAAAAAACCCTCACCGTCACCGAAAACCATATCGGCAAGCGCCTGGACATCTTTATCGCGCACTATGAACCCGCTGTTTCACGCACCAGGATCCAGGCCCTGATCAGGGACGGGCTCGCGCTTGTGAACGGCGCTGTTGAGAAGCCGGGATACAAGACCAAGCTCGGAGACAGCATAACGCTTGAGCTTCCCGAGAGAAAGGTCCACGAGGTCCTGCCCGAACCCATTCCGCTGTCCGGCATCTACGAGGACGGCCACATTATCGTGTTGAACAAACCGCCGGGCCTCGTCGTGCATCCCGCTCCCGGAAATTTTACCGGCACGCTCGTGAACGCCCTGCTCTATCATTATGGAAGCCTCCCTTCGCAGGGAGGGGGAGCAAAAGGAATCGAACAGGAGAGGGCCGGCATTGTGCACCGCCTGGACAAGGACACCTCGGGCGTGATCGTGATCGCGCGGACAACAGAGGCCCTTCGTTCTCTCTCAGCCCAATTCAAGAACCGCACGGTAAAGAAACGCTACCTCGCGCTCGTCGTGGGCGTCATACGCAGGGGCTCGGGCACGATCGATGCGCCGCTCGGCAGGCATGTAAAAGAGAGAAAGAAGATAAGCGTGCAGACGGAAAAAGCGCGCGAGGCGGTCACGCTGTTCAAGGTCAAGGAGCGGTACAAGAACACGACCCTTGTTGAAGTGGAGATCAAGACCGGCCGCACGCACCAGATCCGCGTGCACATGGCGCATATCGGCCATCCGGTCCTCGGCGATCGGGTCTACGGCGGCGCAAAGGCGGCGCGGCTCAACGACGACGTTATCTCCCGCCAGATGCTCCATGCCGAATCGCTTTCCATCCTCCACCCCGACACCGGCCACCCCATGACGTTCACCGCCCCGCCGCCCCAGGACATGGCGGAGGTCATCGAGCGTTTGAGACAGGAAAAGAAATAAAAGATCGTCCTCGCCTTCCAAGTCCGAGCCATCCTGAATTAATAAAATCATTGCAAAAAATAGCAAATATTGCTATAGTTTTTCACCTTCCTTAACTATTTCTATAAACATAGACTGCTGGAAGTA